>DATDGH010000430.1:0-22063 GCA_036522215.1 Candidatus Angelobacter sp.
GATCATATTTTCCGGTTTCGGAGGTGGTGGCCGTGCCAGGACCGATTTTGCATATGGGAGCAACTGTGCTCTGTTCGCACGGAGGACAAGCTATACCCACAGTTCCCAGTCCGATGGTGTTGGTCTCAGGTATGCCCATTACCACCATTGCTGGGCCCTACACCGTTGCAGGCTGCGCATTTGTGCCGCCCGCGGGCAATGGACCTTGCGTCACCGCGCAATGGGTGGTGGGTGCAGTCCGCGTGCTATCGCAGGGACAGCCGGTGGTCATCATGACCGGAATGGCGACCTGTGTTCCCACAGGCACGCCACTGATGCCGGTTGCGGCACAGACACGGGTGCTTGCGACATGAGGATGAAAACGTGAGTACGAACGTCAATTTTCCTTTTCAATTCGATGGAAGAGGCCGCACCCAGGATCCTCTGCAGGACTACGTTCGTCAGCTTGTCGAGCAGGTGCTTTTCACCTCGCCTGGTGAGCGTGTGAATTTGCCTGACTTCGGCAGTGGCTTGCTGCAGCTTCCCTTTGCCCCCAACAGCGTCGAGATGGCGGCTGCCACTCAGTTCACCGTGCAGGCAGCACTGCAAAAATGGCTCAGCAGTTACATCAAGGTGCAGTCAGTTGTTGCTTCTGTTCAGGAAGCCGTGTTGACGGTTAAGGTCACCTATTCTCCCCTGAATACAGACGTCACTCAGGTGCAAACCTTCGTCTTTGGAGGTCCTTCGTGATCTACAACTGCTGCAACCAGGAGAGGAAGGCCGCCATTCTGGGAAATCCCACGCTCAATGGGATTGACTACCTCGAAGTTCTCGACCAGGCGGCAATTCCCCTCAACAGTCCGCGGCAGCAAACACTGCTGGTGCACTGCCTGAAACCTGTGCCCACAAATCTGGTTCCCGGCAATATCTTGATCACAGGCGGGGAAAGTATTACGGGGATTGTCGCTCAATGGGTAGCGCCGGCTTCAACACCACCTCCGTCTCCGCAGACAAACCAGAAGGAGCGCGACTACTTCACCTCTCTTCCGGATGCCGCGAAGATCATCGTCGTGCGCACCAGCAAGGCAGGAGATTTTTCTCCTTATGTTTTGCGCCTGGTCAATAATGCCTCGCAGGCTGCGGAAGATCCATTTCAGATCACCGAAGTGCTCTCCGGCTTCGATCCTGAATTGTCTCAGATCCAGTTTTCCTTCAAGGTTGAGTGCGGCCCGAATTTCGATTGCAAACCTCAACCCCCCAATTGTTCTCCGAATCTTCCCGCTCCGCCGCCCATCAATTATCTAGCCAAGGACTACGGCTCTTTTCGCACCATCATGCTCGACCGCCTTAACCAGCTTATTCCTTCGTGGGGTGGCGGCGGCACTGAGGCGGACCTGGGAGTTGCTCTCGCTGAAGTGATTGCGTATGTCGGCGATTATCTCAGTTACCAGCAGGACGCTGTGTCCACCGAAGCTTATCTTGAAACCGCTCGCAGCCGCATCTCGCTGCGCCGCCACGCTCTGCTGGTGGACTACCACGTTCACGATGGATCTAATGCTCGTGCCTGGGTTCATCTCCAGGTTTCCTCTCCAGTTTTCCTGGATCACAGCCTCACGCGTTTCTACACCTTTGCGCCGGGAATGCCGTCCAGCCTGGCCGTAGGCTCCGGGAATGAAGAAGCTGCGCTGTTGGCCGGAGTGATTGTCTTTGAGCCAATGCAGAATGCCAATCTGTTCCCGGAACACAATCAAATGAATTTTTACACCTGGGGTGACAACAACTGCTGCCTTCCTCAGGGTGCTACAGAAGCCACTCTGCTCGGCGTCTTTCCCAATCTTCAGCCGGGAGACGTTCTCATCTTTCAGGAGGTCATGGGCCCGCAAACCGGAAACCCGGCTGATGCCGACATGCGCCATCGCTGCGCAGTCCGGCTCACTCAGGTCACCACACAGAATGGTGCAGGTCAGCCGCTCGTAGATCCTCTCTTTGAAGCAGGCACCGGTAAGCCCATTGTCTCCTCTTCGCAACTGCCTACGCCGGTCACGGAAATCCAGTGGTCTTCCGCGGACGCGCTCCCGTTTCCGGTTTGTATCTCATCTACCTTTGTTGATTCCACCGGAAATCAGCAGACCGTGGTCAACGTGAGCATTGTCCTGGGCAATATAGTTCTTGCCGATCAAGGCTTGTCCTTTTCCGGAATTAACCTGGGAACTGTGCCGCAGCCAACGCTGTTCTTGCCGCCCGATCCCAGCGCAAACCGCTGCCAGCCGTCAGCTCCGGTGCCGCTGGCCATGCGTTATCGCCCGCTAATCCCAGACAGTCCGATTACCCAGGCGGTGCCACTGCCCCTGGCAGGCAGCCCGGTTACCAGCGGCATCGTGCATCTGCAATCGTCTGGGTTTGTCAGCCTGAGCGATGTCAACGGCTTTACGTCTCTTATGCTGCAAGCAGCGAAACCTTTCACGTGGCCGCAGTTTTTCGGCCTGGCCGCAGATGCCAAAGCCGCCCCTCCGGGAACCTTCAATTTGTCCCTTATTTACAACCCACCCGGCGGTGCGATCGGAGTCCCCAGTCCAGTGATTCTGGAGAGCTTCCGTGGTCTTTCCTTGAAACCCGCGGATCCCAACTACGTCGTCAAACAGATCAATTCTCTTTCAAAGTTCATCAGTGTTCCCTCCAGCTACTCCCCTCCGGCTTCCGGGCCGAACCTTCCCCACAACCCTGCAGATCCACCTATTATCACCATGCTCCTACAGTCTGGCGCCGTGAATCTCCAGGATTTGAGCGCGAACACATATCTTGTCGTGCAGCCGACCAACCCCCTGGGCTGGCCACCATCTTTCGGCGTCATAGCGCAGGGAAACCAGCAGAATCCTGACATTTTCAACCTTCTTGTGATCTACGATCCGCCATCCGGCGGTGTTGGAGTTCAAACCCCCATCGTAGTCGAGCAGTTTAATGGGGTTTCTCTGGCGACCGTTTCCGGACTCTTCACTTCCAATTCTGAACTTGTCAGCGTGAAGAGTTTTGAGCAAGAACCGAATCCAAGTCTCTCTGCATTCGACTTAATGAACTACGATGCCAGCCAGGCTCTGCCCGTTATCACCCTTTCTGGTACGCACAACAATGTAACGACGCAGTGGACCCCTGAACCTGATCTTCTAGAAAGCGGACCAGCCGATACAAACTTCGCGGTTGAGATTGAGGCCAACCAAACCGCGCATTTGCTCTTTGGTGACAATACTAATGGACTACGTCCTGAAAGCGGAACATTTTTTACCGCTGCTTACCGCATTGGCAATGGGATCGCCGGCAATGTTGGCGCAGAGAGCCTGGTCTTCCTCGCTGCCGCCGACGCTCGCATTCAATCCTGCACCAACCCGCTGCCGGCTTTTGGCGGAGTTGATCCGGAAACAATGGATCAAATTCGACGTCGAGCTCCCCAGGCTTTTCTGACACAACAAAGAGCTATCACCATGCCCGATTATGAAGCTGTCGTTGATAGCAATTCCCAGGTCCAGGAGTCTGTGGCCACGCTGCGCTGGACCGGAAGCTGGTACACCGTCTTCATTACGGCTCAGCCGAAAACCGGTGGCAGTCTTCCTCCGGTTCTTGAGAGCGCTCTCGACCAAAATGTTGAGCGTTACCGGCTCGCCGGGCAGGACCTCCAATTCGAGTCACCCCAGTACGTTCCACTGCAGATTGAATTGGCGGTTTGCGTGGATCCAGATTACTTCCAGAGCGACGTTCAACAGTCTTTGCTGCAAGTGCTCGGCAGCCAGATGCTTCCCAATGGCCAGAGGGGCCTCTTTTTCCCCGGCAACTTTACTTTTGGACAGACCGTATACCTGAGCCCGATTTACGCTGCCGCGCGGACAGTTCCAGGAGTCTTGTCTGTCACCGCGACCGTCTTTCAGCCGCAGGGAGTCAACAGCAGCATTTATCTGAACAATGGAGAGATACCGCTCGGGCCTTTTCAAGTTGCGCTGATGCAAAACGATCCCAGTTTCCCCAATCACGGGCAGTTGACTCTGGTAATGCAGGGAGGAAAGTGAGTGACTATGGGCTGTGCGGGAACATCCAATTGCACTTGCGGTTGCTGCACCGGCATCGCTGTCTTGACCCCGCAAGGCGAAAAAAATCTGCCCGGACTTCCCGCTATCTCCTACCGCACAGGAACCTGGGCCACTTTCAAAGACTCCATGCTCGCCAGGCTTTCAAGTTCAGACTATCCGGCGCTCTCACGTCTCAAGACCAGGGACGATGACGATTTCAGCATTGCCTTGCTCGATGCCAGCGCCGTCGTTCTGGACATCCTGACCTTCTACCAGGAACGCCTGGCCAACGAAAGTTATCTCCGCGCTGCAACTCAACTGCGTTCACTTACTGAATTGTCACGCCTCATTGGCTATGAGCCCGCGCCGGGCGTTTCAGCTTCAGTTTATCTGGCGTTTAGCTTGAAGGCTGCGACTGGCTTACCTTCCAATCCCTCCACCCCTGCCATCACCATTCCTCAGGGGACGCAGGTACAAAGTGTGCCCACTCAGGGACAAACGCCGCAGACTTTCGAAACGTCCGTAGATATTCTGGCAAAGGCGGACTGGAATGCCCTGCCGATCCAGACCGGCGTGCCCTGGACTCCGTCCGGACCGAATTTTCTCTATCTCGCAGGCACCACGACTCAATTGAACCCCGGCGACGCGCTTCTTATTCTTGGTGTGGAACGGGAAACATCTTCCAGCTCAACTCCGAACGAACAGTGGAATGTCGTCATTCTCAATAAAGTCGTAACCGACACCGTTCGCAACTTAACTTATGTAGCTTGGGACCAGCCCCTCACTCACCTCACTGGAACTCCCGGAACTTGGACTGTCGCAAAAGTCTTCGCCTTGCGACAAAAAGCTGCCTTGTTCGGTAACAACGCACCCAATCCTAACCTCTTCACAAAGGCTAATGCTACTGGCTCAACCAGCCTGCCCAACCTTATTGATGATACGACCAACCCCTCAAATTGGAGCTGGAAGCTTTTTTTCATTTCATCCAGCAATCAGATTGATCTCGATGCTTCCTACCCAAAAATTGTCGTCGGGAGTTGGTTCGCGCTCGTCGCTAACGGCAAGGCTCAGCTCTACAAAGTTGTAGGTGCTTTTTCGATCTCACGTGCCGACTTCGCCATGAGCGCAAAGGCGACCGAACTCGGCGCGGATCTCACAGACTCAAATATCGGGAAAACATTCCCTCTGCAGGGAACGCTGGTCCTCGCCCAAAGTGAGCAGTTAACGGTCCCCGAACAGCCCTTCAACTTTCCTTTATACGGAACCATTCTTGACCTTGAAGAACTGCGTCCTGATCTGATCAACATCAAAGCCGTTGCCATCTCAGGCAAGAGCCAGAGGTTGTCTGTGAATTCCGGCGTTACAACGCTTGAGTTTCAGCCCGACGACGGTTCCGCACCCTTGAAGCTGAATCCCGGAGATCTGGTAACCATCATTGATCCCAATTCCCCCCCTCTTCCTCTGGACAACGATGGTGCAATCCCAGATTGGAGTCAGCAGAGCGCCGTGCTCAACTTGCGTGTAGCCGACGGCAGCGGCCGCACAGGAACGGTTTCCGCTCCGCTGACCGACTTTACCTTGGCACCGTCGGCCAGCAGCGATCCTGTAGTACAGGAATTTGCTTTAGTGTCCTCAGTTTCAGTTGAATCCTCGCAGAGTCCTCCTCACACGCGGATCCAGTTGAAATCTAATCTGCTCAACTGCTACGACCGCGCCGTTACTACCGTCAATGCCAATGTCGGTTTAGCCACCAATGGCAGGTCCGTAAGCGAAGTCCTGGGCAATGGTTCCGCTTCCACTCCCAATCAGAGCTTTAGCTTGAAGCAATCACTCTTGACGTTTGTTCAGGCGCCCACGCCTACCGGCAGGCAGAGCACGCTCCAGGTGACCGCTAACGGTGTTGCCTGGAAGGAGATGCCAACTCTTTATCAACAAGGCCCGTCACAGCAAGTTTTTGAAGCAGTAAACCAGGCGGATGGAACCACTGAAGTCTTGTTTGGTGACGGAGTCGAAGGGGCCACACTTCCCACAGGTCAGAACAACGTTCACGCGAACTATCGCGTCGGCTCAGGCCTTGCCGGCAATGTTGGTGCTGGCGCCATTACCACTTTGGTAGACCGCCCTTTGGGAGTCAGCGGTGTGACTAATCCCCAGGCGGCTACCGGCGGCCAGGATCCACAATCCGTCAACGACATTCGCAGCAATGCGCCGCTTTCTGTGCTCACCTTGGGTCGCGCCGTCTCCATTACCGACTATCAGAATTATGCGAGCACGTTTGCCGGCATTGCCAAGGCATATGCCATCTGGATTCCCACCGGCCCCGGTCGCGGTGTTTTCATTACTGTCGCCGGAGCGGGCGGTGCTGCCTTACCGCCTGGCAATCCTACCCTCGGCAATCTCGTCGCATCATTGCAGGATTATGGCAATCCGCTGATTCCCATCAACGCCGTATCGTTTCTGGAAACTCTCTTCAGCATCTCTGCCGATCTTCGTATTGATCCTGCCTTCGACAAGACCGCAGTCCAGAGCGCCGTGCGCCAGGCGCTCGCCCAGAATTACAGCTTCGCCAACCGCAACTTTGGGCAGGGTGTCTCGGCGGACGAAGTGGCAGCCTTCATTCAAGCTGTCCCCGGGGTGATTGCTGTAAATGTCACCAGCATTCAAGTTGGCCCAACCAGTACCGCCGGAGACATTACCAGCGGCCAGTACTCCCTCTTGGCGCTGAATAACTGGCTCTCGCAAACGGTTACTTTGACCCGGCTTTCTCCCCCATCGCCAACTCGAGTCTGCGCTTTTTTGCCAGTAGCAAATCCCGATTCACTGCCTCAGCCTGCGGAAATATTGGTTCTCGATCCTGATCCCACGAAAGTTGCTCTGGGGGTGATGGTATGAGTCTTCAGGGACTCGATCTGTTCAGTCTTCTGCCCGCTGTCTACCGCATCCGCGATGCGCAACTGGCGCAATCGCAGAACCTGCTCACCGCCGCGGAATCGGCCCAGCTCACTGCCCTTCAGGCCTTGACTCCACCCTTACCCGCGGACCAGCAGGCCGAGTTGGATCTGCTTCTCGCCAAGGCATCGCGCGGCCCACTCCAGTCTCTGCTCATGGTCATTCAGGAACAGTTGGCCGTTCTGGCAGAGGACTTGGATCAGCTCTATGACGATCAGTTCATCGAAACCTGCGCTCCCTGGGTGATTCCTTACATCGGTGACCTCATCGGCTACCAGTCAGTGAAGGGAATTGCTCCCGCTGTGGACAATCCGCGCTCCGAGGTAGCCGGCACCATCTCCTTCCGCCGCCGCAAAGGTACCGTCCTGGTCATGGAACAGCTTGCGCGCGATGCCACTGGATGGGGTGCGCATGCGGTCGAATTCTTTCTTCTTCTCGGCGAAACGCAATACATGAACCACATCCGGCCCTACAACTACTACGCGCCGGACTTGCGCCAGTGGCAGCCAGGACTGTTCATGGATACGGGATTCGACAGCACAGCCCACAAAGTAGACGTTCGCCGCATCGCATCCCGGCGGGGCCGCTACAACATTCAGAACATCGGAATCTTTCTGTGGTCGTTGAATGCCTATAGCGTTACCAAATCGCCGGTCACGGTCTCAGCGGCCAGTCCGCTCTGCTTCCGCTTCAGTTCGCTAGGGATGGACATAGCGCTGTTTCACAAAGCAGTCTCGCAAGGGCTGGAAGTCACGGCGCCCGCCGGGCCGGTGAATGTGCCTGACCGCCTGCGTCGCCGGGTGTTGTGCGCGGACGTGCAGCAAGGCGTTGGGGCGCAATTTTACGGCGAAGGCAACAGCCTCGCTCTGTATCTCAACGACCAGCTCTTGAATCCATATCAAATCCAGGTATGCAATCTTTCCGGCGCCGAAGGCAGTTGGGCCAACATGCCTCCAGCCAATAGCGCTTTTCTCGCGGCCATCGATCCCGAATTGGGCAGGATCGCATTGCCACCGGTGAAACCCGGTTCCAATCCGCCCACAGTAAAGGTCAGCTATTACTACGGCTTCAATGCCAACATGGGCGGCGGAGAATATCCACGCGCACAGGACTCAGATGGTTTTATTGTCAATGATCCTGCATGGATTTTCTCGTTTCCGGATCCTCGCTACCCCACTCTTCAGCAGGCCTTGGACTTCGCTGTCGCCCAGCTTGCGCATAACGGCCAGGTTGCTTTGGAGATCACCGACAGTCAAATCTATCCCCAATCGGGAACGCTTGTCTTAAGCGTCCATCTTCCCGCCGGAAAAACCCTGGAATTTCGCGCTGCCGATGGCGCTCGTCCCACCTTGCTTCTGGATGGAGAGATCACTGTTACGGGCGCGGCTTCCAGCAGCTTCGTGCTGAACGGTCTGTTGATCGCCGGAAACCAAGCGATGAGTCCCGGTAGTCCTTCTCCGGCTGCTCTTCTCCACGTTCCCGTGTTTGCGCCGGACGGCTCCCTGAACCAGTTGGGTCAACTCAGCGTGACTCACTGCACTCTGGTTCCCGGATGGTCCGTCACAACCCAAGGCGTTCCCCGTTTTGGTACGAGCGCTTGCCTGATTGCCGAGCCTGCTGGATTGCAATTGGCAGTGAAGAAATCCATTGTCGGGGTTGTCAGAGCAGGCCAGTTGGTCATCACCACGGCCGCAGACAGCATTATCGACGCTACCGACCGTACCAACGTAGCTTACGCCGCGAATCCCGATGGTTCGATTGGCGGCGGCGCTCTCAGCTTGGATGGATGCACGGTGATCGGCAAGGTGCATGCCACGCTGCAGAGCCTGGTTTCCAACAGCATTTTCTGGGCTGAGCCCACAAGCGCCAAGGATGCGCCACTGCTTGCTGATCGTAAGCAGGAAGGTTGTGTGCGCTTCAGCTATTTGCCCATTCAAGCTGTCACGCCACGTCAGTTCGAATGCGTGCAACAGGGCCAACAAGGGCTTTATACGCCGCAACCATTGTTCTTTTCCTTGGGGTACGGCCACCCCGGATACGCGAAACTTCTGTCGTCCACTGACAACTCGATTCGGCGCGGCGCGGATGATTCAGGAGAAATGGGGGCCTTCCACTTTTTGCTCGCGCCCCTGCGGGAGGCCGACCTTCGCGTCAGGGTACAGGAATACCTCCCCGTCGGAATGGAATTTGGGGTCATTTATCAGAATTGATAGGAGGCTACCTTGAGCTTCGATAATAGCCGGTTCACTTTTAACCCCTTTAACGATTATTGCGGGGTTGTGATGGAGCAGGGAAGAGTCCAGTTGGACTCGGACTGGAACGAATGGCTCGCGGAACTTTTCCGCCGCATTCAGGCTGGAACCCTGGACATTCTTGGGCGCGCCGCCTACCCGGCTACCACTCCGTATGCTTTTGAGATTACAGCCTCCGGAACGAAAACGATCTCCATCGGCCCCGGACGCATGTATGTGGACGGACTGCTGGCAGAAAATCATGGAGATCCTGCCTCGGCGCAGTGGGACCCTGCCCTTGCAGAACTGTCAGGTTCGCCTCAGCCTCCGCCCACCACTGAAACTGGCGCTATTGACTATACAAAGCAACCTTATTTCCCTAATCCGCCGGCAATTTCCGGCAATGGTCCATTTCTCGCCTATCTTGACGTCTGGATAAGAGCGGTTACTTATCTGGAAGATCCAAACTTTGTAGACAAGGCCGTGGGTGTCGACACCACCGGTCGCCTGCAGACCGTCTGGCAGGTAAAGTGGATGTCCGTCCCTTCGGGTACTGCCTGCGGGGCCCCAATTTCTGGGTTTCCACCCGACCCCTCCGCTGGTCTGCTGAGCACCGGAACCGCGATCGTTGGACCATCTGGGCCCTGCTGCCTGACCGCCAACACTGGTTACACAGGTATAGAGAATCAGTTCTATCGTGTGGAGATTCATCAACCGGGAAGTGCCGCCACCACTAATAAATATCCCGCCGATCCGGGCACTGCGACCTTCAAATGGTCGCGCGACAACGCTTCCGTCGCCACTCTGGTTACCGTCATTGCTACGGGTACCAATTCGCTAGGCAATAAAGCCAGCAAACTCACAGTAGTGAGCATGGGTCGCGACCAGGTGCTGGGCTTTGCTCCTGGAAATTGGATCGAAATCATCGATGACAATCTGGAACTCAATGGTCAGCCAGGGGAGTTGCATCAGATTGACAGCATAGATTTCTCCGGTAAAACCATCATCCTGGATTCGCTCCTCAAGGCCACCTTTCCCAATGACCCCACTACTACTCACACCCGCATTCAGCGCTGGGATCAGTCAGGCGTGGTCTACCAGGACGACAACAAAACTGTCTGGGTGGATCTGGGGGCTGCTGGAAGTACAGGTGATATTCCCGTTCCGCCGCCGGGTACTAAGCTCATTTTGGAAAACGGCATCACTGTTTCTTTCGATCGCAATCCTTCCACGGGAACCTTTAACGTCGGTGATTTTTGGACCTTTGCCGCCCGCACAGCCGATGGTTCGGTTGAAACCCTGGTGAAAGCCCCTCCCCGCGGCATTTATCATCACTATGCGCCGCTTTCGATTGTTACTTTCAGTCCGCCTGCGGCCACCGATTGCCGCACCCCGTGGGAGCAAGGAGGTTGCGATTGTGCTTCCTGTGTGACGGCTCAGTCGCACAACAGCGGCTCCTGGACAATTCAGGACGCAATTAATGCAGTGCAAGCTCAGGGAGGAGGCAAGGTCTGCCTGGGCCCAGGGGTTTACAACATTTCAGCCACGATCAACATAGCAGGCGCCCAGAACCTCGCCATCTGCGGCCACGGACTGCCGCTTTTGCAGCCCGTGGCGCCATTCACCGGCGCCGGCATCATGCTGATTGACGCCTGCATTGACATTGATGTCGAAGGCATTGCTTTTGCAGGTGGCGCAGGGGCCCCGGGTGGGAAGTCATTGGCTGGACTAGCAATTCAAAAAAGCTCTTTCGTGCGTGTCGAAAAATGTTCGTTTGGTCTTGTTACTGACGCCTTACCGCTCTCTCCAGCAATTTCTTTTGCTGACACTGTAGTCTTCGTTTGTACCATTCGCGATAACCTGTTCAACAACGTAGGCGTTGGAGTTGGCCTTTCTGGCGATGCCATATTTCTTACACAGCTCGACATCGAGGACAACCAGATGTTTTGCCTGGATGGCGCGGTTGTCTTATCCAGCTCCACTCTCTTCGTATCTGACATTCGCTTTGCCCGCAACTTTGTCCAAAGCACCAACGGTTTTGTCTTGTCAGGCATCGGGCTCGAAGTGTCAGTAGAGGATAATACGTTCCAGATTGCGGCCTCGAGGGAGAGTCTTTCGGCGGCCATAGTCTGCAACATCTCGCAAACACGCATTCTCAACAATGACATCTCACCCTGGAGCTTGTTGACGGCAACCGCCTCAGGCAATCAGGGATTAGCTGCTGGAACTTACTTCTGGATAGTCACGGCCGTGGATGCCTCTTCCGGGCGCGAGAGGCTGATCACCGGGCTGGCATCCCTGACACTCGCCAACCCCGCAAATGTGCAGCTGCAGTGGACCGCCATCGGGGGAGTGAAAAACTACAACGTCTATCGCACTAAGGTCAATACAGGTGCATTGCTCCTGGATGGAAGTGTTCCGTCAGGATCAGGCACGACGGTGAGCTACACCGATACAGTGCCGGATGCCAACCTCACCACTACGCTGTCAATCTCGCCGAACGACGGCATTGTGTTGAGGTCGACTTCCGGGGCGATCATGGTTGGAACTCAGATTATTGGAAACCAGATCAGCGGCCTGATGGGAGCAGGCATCTCGGCAGGGGTTGAAGTCATACTCGCCGAAACCACTATCGCGGAAAATCAGGTAGGAAATTTAGGTGGTAGCGGAATTGTCGTGGGAGGCTTCGCTATCGATATTGACATCGCACGCAATTCCCTCGTGTTTGTTGACCTGCTTCCCCTGCGCGAGCAAACGTTCATTGGCGGCAGCATTCGGCTGACTTTGGTAATCAATGCCAATCTGAGCGAAAACAAGATTGAGAGCGTGGGATCCGCCATTGCGGGCATCCGCGGCTTCGGCGCCATCCTCATCGGCGTAGCGAGCGAGGTGCGGATCGCAGGTAATCGCATTGTCGATATCGCACCGGGAATCCTCAGTGGCATTTTCGGACTTCTTGTTCTTGGCCGTCTGGACGCTACCGATAACCTGGTACGTCGTGCTTCGATCGTCCCTGCTCAGCCCGATCAGGCCCAGTGGCTGGCCCTGTTTGCCCTTGGTCAAACCGTGAACATCCAGGGTAACTTATTGGAATCGTTTGGAAGCAATTCCCCAGGCGCCGTCCAAATCAACTCACAACAATGCATCTTTAGCAACAATCAATGCTTTCTCGATGACCCTTCCGGCGCTAACACTCCAATCCTGGTAATTAATCTCATCGCCACTCAGTCAATCATTGCCATGGGAAACCGTGTGCAAGGGCCAACGGCATCGACCTCACCTGCACCTTCACCCTCCATGGCCCTGTCAGTTCCTGCGGTCGGAAATATTCCTCCGGTTACCGTGATCGGAAACGTAACGTCGGCAGGTATTTCAGTGAACAACGGGCCGGTGCCCACTCCAATGGCGCCTCTGAACGTTATCGCTTAGAAAGGTACTCACAACTTCTTCACAAGTTAAACAATTATGGAAGAGAGGCAATCGAATGGCAGACACCAGGAAAGTCAGTCAAAAATCAACAGCCCCTACTCCGGTCACCCCACCGCCTCCGGCAGCGCCACCGCCAATCACGACCAACCGTGCTGCCATTGCCAGTCGAGCGCAGCAGATGCTGAACCTGGTCCACGGACGCCTCTCTAATGTTGAGGCGCGCGTGATCGACAAAGCCAACGCCTTGCTGGCCCAGGTCCAATCCAAGCAGGTACAGGCTCTGACACAAAATTCGGCAGACGTAAAGGAACAATTGCCGGTCCTGCTCGATTCGCTCCAAAAAGTGCCCACGGCGACACAAGCCAGCCAAACCGCTCGCAGCCAGGGGATATCCACTTTGCTGACAAAGTTGCGGCCGGTTGGCCAAGCGAAGACTTGATGCATAGGAAAAGCAAGAATCTGCTTCGCGTGGCGGGGTGGTGGTGACCCGATTGCCTCCACGAGCGATGCAGCCGAAAGTCACACACTATTCAAATCCGGCCAAACCGGTGGCGGGGCCGCCCTGTGACTCTTACTTAAGTGGCTTAGAATCAATGGCCCCAGTATCGACAAGATGTAAGTCGCGGGCATTTCCGATCCCGCGCGATCCCGGCGATTGCTTGATCCGTTTTCACATCATAAAATAACATAAATCACATTATAAATTAATAGTTGACAACATGACTAAGAATATGGTCTACTGAGAATAGGGCCCTTAGGGGCTGCTGTTGCAGTTTTGATCTTTGACAACTGAATATTGAGGCTTTTCGGGTTCCCCCGAACGCATGCCGGTTCCGGGCTGCGCAGCAGTGTGCGCAGCTCCGTCGAATGGGGCTCAGGCGCTAGAGAGGAAACGTGTGTGTGCGAGAGTGCGCGACGCTGGTTATAACCATCCAATGCGTAACCACAAAAGCCATCTGCAAGGGATTCCGCAGGGTAATTTCGCCGCCAAGGCATCCGCAACAACCATTCATGAATTTTCAATAACTTGCGCGGATGGATGAGGATGAAAGTCTCCATCCGCAACGTTCATCTGGTGAGTTTTCAATCACATGCGCGGATGAGGAGGATAAACCGGTAAATCCGCAAAATTCACCCGAACAAGGTGCATATGCACCACAATTGCACCACAAACGGTGCATCCGAATTTCCGGTTTTTGTGAAACTTGTCTCTCAATTTCAATCCCTTTCCTTCAGAAATAGCGCGTCGGGGACCCCGCAATACCGTTCACTTAATGATCTTGTTGAACCATGTTGAGCAACAAAACCGTGTGTGGAGCGCCAGCTTCCTCCGTGCCGCCCCTACGGGGCTCACTCACATCTTCGCTTTCTCCCAGCGCTTACGCGCAGGGCTCAGTAGATTCCGCCCCTGCCGGGGCTTGATTTTCCAAGCTATTTGCAGGCTCGAATTCCTTATGTGAACGGTATTGGGGGACCCCGGGCATCGGGTCATCGGAAAACCGAGTCGCACCATCGTCGTTGTGCAGGTAAGGCAGCATTGATTCTGAATGACTTAGAAAAAGAGTCACAAGGCCGGGGTTACGGCACCCGTTTATTGCTGTAGCGCTTGGGCGATAGCGTCAGCGATGGTAGATTCGCCATTCTGTTTCCAGCCTTTGAATTCCGCCACAATCATTCCGTCTCTGCTCAGGATGTAGTAACGCGGAAAGCCATCTACGCCAAAAGCATTATGCAATGACAGGTCGCCGTCATAAACCTGGGCCCAGTTCATGCCGTTCGCCTGAATGAATTTCTCCCACTTCGGTTTGGGATCGTATTCATCAATACTTACGATGGCAACCTTGGCGGGATCGACTTTAGACGCGAGGTCCTTGAGCAGGGGCAGGGAAATGCGGCAGGGCGCACACCAGATTCCCCAGAAATCCAGCAGGACAACCTTGCCCCTCAGGGTATCCAGGTTAATTTCTTCTCCGGTGTTAAGCCGGGCAGAAAACTCCGGCGCGTAGTTTCTGCGAACACGGCTGGGATCAGCGATCAGTCTCTGAATCTCAGTGCCCCTGGGGGTACCGGCAAATTGCGGAGCCACAGTCTTCAACACCGCCACGCCTTCGGCGTCTTTGGACTCTTTCAGCAGGAGGAAGCCAAGATTGAAGCGGCATTCCACACATGCAGGATTAGCCGCGGATGCAGCCTTGAAGGCGTTTTCAGCCTCGGCAAGGTTGCCTTGCCGGGCCAGAACCAGTCCACGATAGAGCTGGGCTCGGGCCAGCTCGAGGGGAGAGGCGGCTGTGGCGACCGCCTTCCCGATTTTTATCAAGGCTGGTTGAAGGCTGCCCACTCCTATGTCCATTCGTGCCAGCCACACATAGCATTCTGAACACTTGCCCTGCCGCAGTTCGTTGGCTTTGTTGAAATGTTTGGCGGCATCGGCATAATTGCTTTGCTCGGCGGCTTGCTTGCCTTGCTGGAGTTCGGTTTGAAATTCATCCACCGGCGTTTGAGCGAACGTGAGGCCTGAAAAATAAGCCGCGAGGCAGTAAACAGCGATCGCCGCCTCAAGCCAACGCCGCCGAGGACACCCCAGCACGCGCAACCGCAGCGCGTGTTGGGGACACCGGGTTCGCTCCCATTCGTGTGCGTATTTGCTGGTAATCAATGGGTTACCTTGTGGCATTTATTTTGCCGCTTCCAAGCGAGGAAGCCTGTTTGGCCGGCATCGTTTGAGGATTCTCTTTCAGCAAGCCATCGAGCAGCGCGCGCAGGGAATTTCCGTCCTCGAGCCTGGGATCGCCTGGCCGATCTCCGCTCTGGGCGCGGATCATGCCTGCCCGATCAATGATTACCACCTGAGGAATGTTTACGGAAACATCCGCCCGGTCGCGACCCACGAACCGGTCCACCGCCTCCTTTTGCGTGTAGCCCACCGGAAAAGCAATCCGGTATGACTCCACAAAGTCAAGAACGGTGGCGGCATCGGCCTCGGCGCTAGGGGCGGGAAAAGCCACTGCGAGCGGTTGGAAGCCGCGAGGGCCCAGGTCATCATTGAGTTTATTCAGAGTCTGGGCCACGCGCAGGCAGTGCACGGATCTGACGAAGAAGAATTCCAATGCCACCACTTTCCCCTTGAAGGTGGAAAGGGAGATTATGTTCCCTGATGGCTCAACGAAAGAAAGATCGGGCGCCTTTCGCGGTACAGGAGCAGACGGAACGCCGAGAGTTGTGGCTGCCAGAATGAAAAGAACCGAAGATGCGAACTTGTGCATGCCCATAGTTTAGATAAACACTACGTACTAATTTGTTTCCACTTGTCAACGATCTTCTGCATTTCGGCGGCGCCGCTGGCTGCGGCGTCTGCAGCGTTCTGCTCGCCTCTGAGCACCCTGCCTACCATTCTGGGAACCACGGAAGTGTTGAAAATCTCCATAAAAGCGGGTGTGGCAAAGCCGGGAACGCCCAGGTTGGGAGTCCAGTGCAGCGCATCCTTAAGCGCGGAATACTTAAATGAGGGATGGGCCTGCGGATCCTTGTCCAGGCGAACAATGAGGTTCGGGACTGTCTTGGGATAAATGGGAAAATTACAGCCTCTGGATTGCTCATAGCCGGCTCTTGAGCTGTCAATCAGGTCGGCAAGAAACTTTTTGGCGCCGTTGGGGTTGCGGGCGAATTTCCAGACAGCCGAGCAGTTGGTAACATGCGGCATGGCGGTCACTCCCATTCCGTTTTGGCCAGCCAACGGTGGTCGCAGCCAGAGTCTGCCGGCGAGCTCGGGATTTTCTTTTTCCGCTTGCCGCAACAGGCTGATGCCATTCATGGTGCAGGAGGTCTTACGCGCCAGCATCGCGCTGACATTGCCGCCCGGCCCCCAGGTAAGTTGATCCGGACTTCCAGCTTCCTGATAGAGGTACTTGAGGTATCCCAGCGCCGTAACGGCAAAAGCATTCTTGTTAAAGAGCACTTTGCCAGAGGGGGTCAGTATCCAGGCCCGGCGGGCGTAGAGCATGGTGTGCAAAGTAACATTACCTTCCAGGGTTGGCGTGAAGGCGAGGCCAAGGGGAATGCCGAGCTGATCGCGCAATTGCTTTCCTGCGGATGCCAAGTCTGCGTAATGTATCGGCCCAAGGACAGCACCGGCCTGGGCCATATAGTCTTGAAAGAATTGCACTGGAGTGGGAATCCAGAAATCGGCAAAGCCAAAATAAGTCTTGATGTTGCGATTGAAGGTCGAGCGGTGTGCCAACGCCTGGATAGCGCCATACTTGTAAGCAACCGCCTGATAAATCTCGGCATGATCAATCACGCTCTGGTAAAACTCGGCAGGCGGCCAGGGAAATATCACGAGATCATGCCCCTTGCCGTTTTTGGCCTCAGCCAAGGCTAGACTGCGAATCTGCTCGACCGGAATCAGGTCAACCTTGACCTTGGTATCGTTCTGTTTGCCCCAATCCGCGGCCAGGGTATGCACAAACCATTGATCAAATTCAGGAAGAAAGTGGGCCCATTTGGCGACCCTGAGGGTCTTCCGGTCGGCCAGGGCGCGTTCGGGGAAAGAAAAAAAGGGACCGAAAGCGGCGGCGCCGGCAGCGAGCTTGAGAAAACGACGGCGGGAAGACGAGGTCATATCAGCTAGCTTGATTCAAGTCAAAAAACAGGTGGTCCATTATGCACCGAAAACATTGCTTGTACTCTCAATATTCATCAGTGTTCAAAAGCATGTTTTTGGCCGGTTTTTGGATACCTTTTGGGGACGAGGTGCCCTCAACGTGCTGTTCACAACTCTATCCTCCTTTGGGCGCTGGCTCTGGATGACCTCCGTAGAATCAAAGTCTCTGCGACAACTCGTGGTTATTGCCCGTTACAGAACAACCCGGAGTCCTGCAAGCAGCCGAAGGCCTTGAATATGAACTGATCCTGGTAGTTACCGGGGGACAACTGAACTGCATCCAGGAAGGCGTCTGAAGCGATGGCGCCGTCGCGTGGATCAGGAATGGCGGGACAGACCAGCCATGTAGCTCCTTTGGTATCGGCCTGCGAGGATTCGCCGGCGCACGGCACCGGAACGCCATTTACGATGACGTTACTATTGGTGCCCTCAACCGTGACAAGTTCAGATTCGGTCAGAATGATAGGCGTCTTATCCAGACTAAACCCGTTCAAGTTTCCGATCGGCTTTTCTGCGTTGTCGCATGCGGTATCGGTGCCGGGCGCGGTATTGAACCAGAAGTAACGGATGAGCCAAATGCCCAGCAGATCGTCGCAGAAATAGCCGAATGGACTGTCGCGGTAGCCTCCATTACTGACGCAATCGCCAGTGGGATCGTTTTTTGTATCACTATTGATACAGTTTTGGTCGGTGGCGATGTCGGGGAGTCCGGCGAAGGGGTCGAGATCCATGGCATTGCGATTGGTAGTGAACCTCCAGTCTTGCCGGAGGTGGAGGGTTGCCGCGTTGGAAATGGTGTTCCCGTTGTTGTCTTTGCTGTCCTCCACGGGGAAGCAGGGATTCGGTTGTTTTGTAATTACGCCGCCGGTACCGTTGCTTTCCATTTGGTCATTGCACGGGCCCAAGACAAATTTGCCATTGATCAACTGCCTCGGCCCTGCGAAAGCGGTAAAGCTCTGGACGATGAAATGCAGGTCGATGTCACGCGGGTTGAGGCCCTCGGTGTCCTTGTTCTCGATGCTGGTGCCTTGGATGATGGAGATCGTATTGCCAGCATTCTCCTGAATACCGTCCAGCCCGCCGTCAATGAAGCCCACGGTGCGATTGTAGTTCTTGTTGGTGGAGCGCTCCGGGTCGACGGCGTTAATGTTTCCAATAAAGACAGATGCATCGTGCAGGAAAGCAAGAATGGAGATGAACTCCACTGTTTCCGGCTTGCCATTGGTGAAGGGGCTGTTGCCATCGTCCTGGTTGCCTCCGGTGGTGGCCAGGATGCGGAAATTCCGGCGCGTGGGATCATTGGTGGAGCAGGTGCTGTCGTTTCTCCAGTTAACCTGACTGGCGTCAGCCGGCGGTCCAGTCAGCCGGTACGTTCCGAAGCGACCATCCTTCTCCGCGTTCAACTCGCTGCCGCTACCCAAGTCCAAGCCGTTGTCCTGGTAGAACTGGTCGCTGAAGTCGCAAGGCGGAGGGTTAAACGGAGTGGGAGTGGGCGGGGGGGCTTGCGCTGCCGCGACGGAGGCCAAGGCGAAAATGCAGAGGCCAACGAAAACGCTCTTCATCAATATGCTTTTCATAACTCTGTCCTCCCTGGGGCACTAAAAATCATGCGAACCGCGGAATGAAATCCGTTTGACAGCAGAAATAACTTCTTCACTCCGACCGACCTCAAGTTGGCTTCAGCCGAGTGCGGTCTGGGTGGATGATGTACTCCAGGGTTTCAGCCACCCATTTGGCGTGGGCCATCCCCGGACACGCCGACCAGTACATGAGCGGCTCATTGCCGAAGCGAATGTTGCCAATGTGCTGCGTCTTATCTTTGTCAATAGCCGGGTCGGGATAGGTGAATCCAATCGCCCGGCGCAGGTTTTCCATGTCATCAGGTTTGGCCGTCAAAAAAGTCCACCCCGGCCCGGCGCCGAATTTATTGCGATAGTTCCTGATTGCGTCAACGTTGTCTTCTTCCGGCTTTAAGGTAAAGGAATACATGTGGATGTCACGGCCTACCTGATCGCCCAGGATTTTCTGCACCCTGGCTAAATTCGCCGTTACCAGGGGGCAGATTTCATCGCAATTGGCAAAGAAGAAGTTCAAGGAAACCACCTTGTCCTTGACCAGATCATCGTAAAAGAGCACTCGCTTGCCCTCATGGCTGATCAAAGGCAGGTTGGGCAGATGCAAGCGCTGAATGCGCTGGCGCGCAGCTTCCTGGGTTGCCGCAGGCCCTACCTTTGCGCCCTGGTCTGAGGCTGCGACGGCGCTCCGGCTTAGCATCGCCGATGCCAAAGGCACTGCCGCGCCGAAGCTGAGGAACTTTCGTCTTGAAATATCAGGCATAACCGCATCTCCTTTCTCTGCCTCTTATGGCACCAGCACGGTGTCACCATTCGGCTGGACCTGCCACAGGGCCATCATGGCGTGATCTTCGTGGATGACGTTATGGCAGTGGATGGGGTACTTGCCCACCCAATCGCGAAATCGGAAGAACAGCTCCACCCGCTCGTTGGGATGCAACTGGGTCACATCTTTGCGGCCAATATCTGCGGGCACGGTGGGCGCCTTCCGGTTGCGGGTCAAGATCTGGTGCTCCTCCAGGTGGATGTGGACGGGATGGGTCCAATCTCCAGTCAGGTTGGTCAGAATCCAGTGCTCTATGCTGTTCTGCTGTACGGTGAAGCGGAAGGTCTCAGTCGACTCGCCGCCGGTTCCGCCATTGCCATAGCCGCAATCCATGAACTGGCCATTGATCGACCACTGGCCGTTCAGGCGGTCGAATTTGAAAGTCCGCACCACTCTGGGAGTCCCGGTGGTAGGCGGAAGTTGGTAAAAGGTGACGGCGCCGGTGGAGTTGAAGGCGACTTCTGCGAGGGCGGGATCCATGCTGTTATCGGCAACCACAGGCCCAGTGACCCGGAACTGCAGGATCTTGTCGCCTTTACCCGCCTTCCTGATGAGTGCCGCAGGCTGCGGAGGATTGTCCAGGACCAGCTGGCACTCGGTGGCGCTGTTGATGTCCCCCTGCCCGAAAAGCTGGCTGTTAACGCCAACAGGGCCCTGGCCGTTGATTTGGAGCAGACGATTCTCCAGGTAGAGATTCGAACCAGGAGTGAATTTGCTGAAGTCAATGATGATGTCCACGCGCTCGGCAACACCGATACGAACGCTCGTGACCTGGACCGGATTGGGAATCAGGTTGCCATCCGTCGCGATCAGGTGGAACGGATTCGTGGTTGGATTGCCCGTCGATGTGAGGTCAGCATTCCCAGTCAGGAAGAACTCATAGAACCGCGATGGGCCTGCATCGAGCAGACGGAAGCGGTACCGGCGAGGGCAGACCTCAAGAAAGGGCTGGACCACGCCATTGACAATGAATTTGTCGCCCAGGATGCCATCCAGATTGAACAGATCAAAAACCAGCTCGCCGTCGGAATCAAAAACCTTGTCCTGGAACATGAGCGGAATGTCGAACTGCGGGAAACTGGGAAGATGGAAACCGGTGTCTTCATTGCCGGTATCAAACTGGTTGAAGAGCAGATAGAAGCCGGCCAGGCCTTTATAAACGTTCTGCGAAGTGAAGTCCACGCGATGATCGTGATACCAGAGCGTGCTCAGCGATTCTCTGATGTCCCCGTTGGGCTCAAACGGGAGGTTGGTGAATCCGGCCAGCACGTTGGGATAGTACTGGTCACAGAAGAAGTTGGCGGGATAGAAGTCGCAGGGGTTACCGTCGCTTTCCGAGGGTGTGTGCCCGTTGTGCAGGTGGGTGGATACCGAAGGCATGCCGAAACCGGTGTTGTTCATTTGCGTCACGCTGGGCAAATTATTGACGTTGCGGGTAAGCTGCGGCTTGCCATAGAAGGCTTGGTAGGTCGGTCCGGGGCTCATCGGGCCGTGGGTTTGGTCGTTGAAACCCCAGACGGTCGAGGTCAGCCCGGGAGCAAATGTGTGGGTGAACGACTCCTGAGTGAATTTATAGAGAGTCCCCGGAACGACAGGGAAGCGCGTCATGTCAATCTGCGGCGCCTGGAACGGAGCAGCGCGAACTTCGCCTGCACTAAAATTCGGAGCTAAGGTGGGTTTGGGTGTGAGCGTCGACACCGTTTTTGCGACAGGCATGATCGTCAGAGGCTGGGTAAAGGGCGTGGTCATCGGGCTGGCAACCTGATTGCCAGGCACGCAGCTTTGATTTGTACCGGGGCTGTTAGTATTGGGCCCGCTGGGAGGTTTGTCGGTTTTCACCTGTCTGCCCAGCACCGTTTGGGTTGTCTGGGCTCTGGCGCTCAAGCCACTCTTAGCCACTAACATACCTCCCGCACCCAGCAGGCCCATCTTGAGCAGAGACCGCCGACTGGTGAGTCCTGCAGCGATCAGCTCGCGCCGGTTCTTGGCCGCCTCGCACATCTCCTTATAGCGCCGTCTGGAAACTTTTTCTCCAAACACGTTGTAGTACATGTAGCCTCCGTCAGAAGTTCCTGGTTGAAAATCCCCTTTAGGTCGATTGACACTCTACAAAAATTGAATGCTGGGAAGGTTCGAAGCGAGCCCCGTTCGTCCTGAACCCAACCTGCTGTTCTCGCGAACCATAGAACTGCTGCACTGTCCGCGAATTAAGAGATGCTACTCAAGCTGGTGGCCCTTCATTGGGAAAGGCCAGCTTTTCCATCAACGGTTAGGTTGCAACCGGATTGGGTCGCTCGTGAGTTGTAAGCTCAAGGCAGGGATGAAGACAAGCGGTCCGTTACCGGGTTTGTTTTTGCTCT
>DATDGH010000431.1:0-10989 GCA_036522215.1 Candidatus Angelobacter sp.
GTATCCTCGGTCACATACATCACTTCCACGCCTAACGAGCGGGCAAAAGTAACGGCTTTTTCGGTGGTCCGGAGGAGAAAATCGTCAGTCCAATTCTCCGTATAGCGACGAATGGGGCTGGAGCCAAGGAAACACGCGACCTCAATGGGCAGGCCGGTTCGCTGCGAGATTTCGGCGATGGGACGAATATCGTTTTCGTGGGTGCGTGCGGCACAATTGGGACGGATTTTGAGCTTGCAGTCTGCGATTTCACGCGCCAGCATCTCCACGTCTGCGATAGCCCGGGGGCCTGCGCCAGGCAAACCAAGATCCACCATGTTAATGCCCAGGTCCTCCATCAGATGAAGGAGCTTGATCTTGTCGTCTATAGGAGGATCTTTGACCGAAGGTGATTGCAGGCCGTCACGCAGGGTTTCATCATCCAGCATCACGCGGCGATCAGGAGCAATGGGAGGCCCCACCAGAGAATTCCAGTCGTAGATGAGATCTGAGTGCCGAGGCGCCAATGGGAGTCCGCTCAAATGACCGCTCAAGAAAATTGTACACTTAAAGAAGCTTGCGGCGAATGTAAGATTTGGTACTCTTTGCCCCGCCTTTTAATCGTGTTACCAGCTTTTTGGAAAACAAAAAGTCAATAAAACCATTCATTTGTTCGGCAAATTGGGGGCCGTAGCCATACCACCACAGTTTCTTCATCTTCGGTAGCCGGTCAGAGTCCAGGTATTTGGGCCACACCATCTCCTCCAGGCCAAAGCGGCCATGAGTGCGACCGATGCCGCTGGATTTGATTCCTCCGTGCGGAGCTTCACTGATGCCGAAACAGGAAATCATGTCATTGACCATCACTGTTCCCGCATCAATCCTGCGTGCCACGGCCTCGCCGCGCTTGCGATTGCTGGTCCAGACGCTGGCTGCCAGTCCAAGTTCTGAATCGTTGGCCAGTTGAACAGCCTCGTCCTCAGTCCTGAAGCGGCGAACCGGCAAAACTGGACCAAAAGTTTCCTCGCGCATGATGCGCATCGAGTGGTCTACGTCGGCCAGAATGGTGGGAGCAAAAAAGTTGGGTCCAAGCTGGGGCAAAGCCTTACCTCCGGCCAGGAGTCGCGCGCCTGAAGCCAATGCATCTGCGACGTGCGCCTGGACAGTTTTGAGCTGCCGCTGGTGAATCAACGGACCAACGTCTGTGCTGCTGTCCGCGCCCGGGCCAACCTTCAGCCGGTTGGTCTTTTCAGCACAAGCCTTGAGGAATGGTTCATAAATGCGCTGGTGAACGTAGCAGCGTTCAATCGAGAGACATGTTTGTCCGGCATTCATGAATGCGCCCCAGACGGCCGCGCTTGCGGCTACGCCGATATCCGCATCCTCCAGGACGATCATGGGATCTTTGCCACCCAATTCCAGCACCACAGGAAGAAGGCGGGCAGCGGCAGCCTGTGCAACACGCTGGCCGGTTGCCACACTTCCGGTAAAGATGACTTTGTGAATGCCGGCATTCAACAAAGCGGCTCCGGTGGGGCCGTCACCGGTAACAATCTGTAGCAGATCATGATCAAGCCCGGCCACGTACAACAGCCTTTGCATTTCCAGCGAGGAGTAGGGCGTGAATTCAGATGGCTTGAGCACCACCGCATTGCCGGTGGCCAGAGCTGTAAGCGTCTGCACCGAAGGAAGACTGAAGGGATAGTTCCAGGGGCTGATGATTCCAATCACGCCATAGGGCTCACGCAGCAGCCAACCGCGTTTGAGTTTCATGACCAGGCTGCCGTGAGGCACATGCTCCGGGCGCAGAAAATCGACCACATGGTCTAGCAGAAAGTTGACCGTCTCCAGGACAACCAGCACCTCAGTAGCGGCAGCTTCAGCCAGGGGCTTCCCTGCTTCGCGAGTAATGATTGCGGCTACCGAATCTTTTTCTTCGCACAGAAGGCGCTGAAAGTTTTGCAACACTTTTAATCGAGCGGAAACAGAAGAGGCGGACCAGCGGCGCTGCGCAGCACGAGCGCGCGCTACCGCGTCACTGACTTCCTGGTCCGTACAACGGGGAATTTCGCCGATGGATTGATCGTCGGCGGGATTGTGGACCGTGATGGTAGCGAGACTGTCGATGATGGTTGCCATTTCGAGGGTCCTTCGCGTTGCCCAGGATTTCGGCGGGAGACTCCCGCTAGTTGTCACGCGTTCTGAGCGCCTCAATATTCTACGCCGAGAAGATACAGTCCGCTCGCGGGCGCCGTGGCGGCCGCGGCCGAGCGGTCGCGCAAGTCGAGAATGCGCTTCAGATCTTTGCTGGTAAGATTGCCCTTGCCGATCATCAGGAACGTTCCTACCAGGTTGCGCACCATGTGATGCAGGAAGCCATTGCCACGCACTGTGTAAAGCAGCTCTTCTCCGGCCGATTGCCAGATTGAAGAATAGATTGTACGTGTGTTGTTGACTTCCCCGTTTTCGGGGCGACCATCCGGATCAACCGCAGCAAATGAGGTGAAATCGTGTTCGCCCGCCACAACTTGTGCCGCCTCCACGATGGCGTCTTGGTCAAGCGGATAGGGATGATGGTAGACATATCGCGCCAGGAAAGGCGCACAAATCTCGCCGCGGTAAATCCTGTATTGATAGGTCTTGGCGCGGGCGGACTTGCGCGCATGAAAATCTGCGGAGACTTCTTCGGCATTCAAGACTCGAACGGAGCGCGGCAAGATGTGATTCAAGGCTTTGCGAAAATTGAGGACAGGTATGGGAGATTTGATAGAAACCGTGGCCACTTGAGCCAGGGCGTGAACACCGGCGTCTGTCCGGCCAGAGCCCTGGGGCAAAGTTGTTTCCCCGGTTATCTGTTCGATAACGGACACCAGAATTCCCTGCACTGTGGGCCGGTCAGGCTGGACTTGCCAACCAGCGAAGTCGCAACCATCGTAAGCCAGCGTAAGCTTGATATTGCGCGTCAACGTGTCGCCTAACACTTTTTAACTCGCAGGATGCGGTGCGAACGATATACTATCGAGTTTTTATCCAGAAGTCCCTGAGCAATGGTTTCTGGAACCTCGCCGAAGATTTCTTCGTATCCAAGGTGACGGAAAATAAAGGGAAAAGTCTGTATATCAGCTATAAATCAGCGATTAATTTGGAGAAGACGAATGTCTTTGATCAGTTCACTTAGAAACTCTCGTGCCTTGTCGCTCTTTGCAATCTGGCTGACTGCGTTGCCGTTGGCAGCGCAGCAGGGAAACACCACGCCTCCGCAGTCCGGTAGCAACGCGCAGGCACAGCAAACGGGCAGCACCCCCGCTCCGGCTGTCGGCATAACTCCATCGATGCTGGTGCTGCCACCGGCGCCTAAATTCCCATCTCCCACGGGGACCGACTATTCCAAGCCTCAAATGCCGTTTCCGAATCCATTGGCGCAGTATCTGGTTCGCCCAGTGCCTGAAGCTGCCTTCGGCAACGCTCCCAAGCTGGAAGAGATGATCCACGACGGGAAGATCATGCTGTCCTTGAATGATGCCATTGCCCTGGGTTTGGCAGACAACCTGGATTTAGCAATTGCGCGCTACAACTTGCCCATCGCGGACACGAACATCCTGAAGACGAGGGCAGGGTCGTTCAATTCCGGCGTGAATACGGGTCTGGTCTCGGGAACACCCGGGGGAAGCGGCATTGCTGCTACATCAGGGGCATCGGGCGCGGGCGCGGGCGGGACTACAGTGGGTGCGGGAGGCGTAGGTCTAGGAGCAAACGGCGTGGTGAATTCCACCTTCGGTGACGGTCCAAATTTAGATAACTGGGACCCTGTTCTTACCGGCACATTTCAAGTTGAGCACGCTATCTCCGCTAGCACGAGCAACAGACTCTTAACCGGTGGGGCTGCCTCGACTGCACAGAATACAACCATTGCAGATTTCCAATTTCAGCAGGGATTTTCATACGGTTCGCTCTTGACCGTTGGTTATAACAACTCGCGAATTACTACGAGCAGTGCCGGGCTACCATTGAATCCGCTCTTAAGTTCCAACTTCCGCATGACCATCCGGCAGCACCTGCTGCAAGGCTGGGGCTTGGCTGTAAATCGGCGCTTTATGATCATTGCCGACGATGTAAAGCGAGAGACCCAGGAGTCCTTCCGGCAGCAGGTTTCGTTCACAGTGAGTCAGATCGAGGACATTTATTGGGACCTGGTGCAAGCGTACGAAGACGTGAAAGTCAAGGAGCGCTCCCTGACACTGGACCAGAAGACGCTGTCCGACAACAAGGAGCAGGTGAAAATCGGCACGATGGCCCCCATTTCCGTGGTGCAGGCGGAAAGCACGGTGGCGACGGACCAACAGAACTTGCTGACTGCCCACAACACGCTCTATCTCCAGCAGCTCTTCATGAAGAATGCCATCAGCCGGAACATGGTCACCGGATCAGACCTGATGAAGGCGGAGATCATTCCCACGGATACGGTGGTAGTGCCGGAACAAGAAACGCCGCTCGACGTAGATGGGTTGATTCAGCGCGCCTTTACGAACGATCCAAATTTTATTCAACAAAAGCTCAACCTCAAAGATCGCCAACTCAGCATGAAAGGCGCGAACAACCTCCTGCGACCTTCTGTGGACTTGCTTGGCTTTTACGGAGCTTCCAGCGTCTCAGGTCTTCAGAATCCCAATTGCCCGCCTGCCACACCGGGCTGCCCGCCTGCGGGCTCGATCACGCCCACGGGGTTCGGCAACGGCTTCAGCAATCTCTTCAACTCCAGTGGTCCAGATAAAGGAGTTGCTATTCAGATCAATATACCGCTCCGCAATCGGGTGGCGCAGGCGGAGCAGGTGCGTTCACAGCTTGAATACCGCCAGGCGGAGTTGAGCTTCAAGCAGTTGCAGAACAATCTTGCTCTAAACATTCGCAACGAGGTATTTGCGCTCCAGCAGGACAGGGCGCGCATTATCGCTGCTCGTGAGGCGCAGAGGTTCGCCGAGGAAAACCTTGACGCGGAACAGAAAAAATATGCTCTGGGAGCCTCAACTTCCATCAATGTAATGAGCATGCAGGCAGCCCTGGCCATAGCTCAGGAGAACACCATTTCTGCCGAGATCGGCTATGCCAAACAACGGGTCCAGTTGGACCTGGATACTTCCCAGACCCTGGATAACAACAACATCGTCCTTCCGGAAGCTGTGACGGGAAACATCAAGACGCAGCCCAACGTGCCGGGAATCGGGCCCAACACGTTCATCGAGCAGACCGGACCTCCGCCGGCGAATCCGCCGGGAGTCAATACACCTCCGCCGACAACCCCACCGCCGCAGAAGCCACCGCAGTAGCCTGCTTTGGGGTGAAAACCTTGGGACCCGGCTGGATGAAGTCAGCCGGGTTTTTCTTTGGCTGATGCATAATAAAATTGGAAATCTGATGGCCACCAATGACGTTGTATTTCTTTTCGACGTAGACAACACTTTGCTCAACAACGATCGCGTGACCGAGCACCTCAAAAGCCATCTGGAACAACAAGTTGGTCACGAACGGCAGCAGAGCTACTGGGAATTTTTTGAGCAACTACGCAGCGAGCTTGGCTATGCCGACTACCTGGGCGCGCTCCAGCGCTATCGCATTGCATATCCGCGCGATCCGGGATTGTTGACTGTCTCCCATTTCCTGGTGAACTACCCTTTTGCCACGCGCCTGTACCCCGATTCGCTTGACGTGGTGGAGCATGTGAAGCAGTGGGGCCCGGCGGTGGTTCTTTCCGATGGTGATGTAGTTTTTCAGCCCCTCAAGATCGAACGCTCAGGCATATGGGAGGCGGTGGAGGGGAAAGTCCTGATCTACATTCACAAGGAGCAGGAGCTCGATGATGTTGAAAAGCGCTTCCCTGCCGCGCATTACGTGCTCATTGACGACAAGTTACGAATCCTGGATGCGGTGAAGAAGATCTGGGGGGCAAGGGTAACGACAGTTTTTCCCCGCCAGGGACACTACGCTCATGATCCTAAGGTGCTGGCCACCTTTCCTCCCGCCGACGTCAGTGTTGACCGCATTGGTGATCTGCTCAATTATGATTTGGCGAGGCTCACCGGTTCTTTCTGACACCGTTTGCTCTTAATTTTTCCCGCAAATAACGGCAGCGCTGGTGGAGGATTTCGGCGTTCTCGCCTCACAAACGCGTAGGTTAAAATCAAAGCAAGCTGTCCTAAGGCAAAATCTAAGTTCAAAAACGCGGGTCGCAAGTCTCGCCAATGTGAGGGACTGATTGAAGACTGTATTTGTCGTGGGGGCAGGGCCGGCAGGGTTGTTTGCAGCGCAGAAGATTGCGCAGGCTGGGCATGAAGTCATTGTTTTCAACCGCGATGTCAAACCCGGCGGTCTGGCGGAATACGGCATTTATCCGACGAAAGACAAGATGAAGGTGGGATTGCGCAAGCAATTTGCCAAGGTCCTCAGTCTGCCCAACGTACACTACCTGGGACACGCTTGCGTGGGAAATGGCTGTGGGATTTCCATTACGGATTTGCAGGATTTCTGTCCGTCGGCAGTGGTTTTTGCTGTGGGCGCGCAGGGCGCAAAACAACTTGGACTGCCGGGAGCAGATTCGCGTGGCGTCTATTCGGCCAAGGACTTCGTTTATTTCTACAATCTGCTGCCTCCGTTCGCGTCGCAGGATTTCTCTACCAGGAAACGTGTGGCTGTTGTCGGCATGGGCAACGTTGCCGTGGACGTTTGCCATTGGCTGCTGGTAGACGATCCCAACCACACGGCGGAAGACGTCTTTGTGATTGCTCGCAGAGGGCCATTTGAAGCCAAATTCGACAAGAAAGAATTTGCCTATATCGAAGCCTACCTTGACCGGCAGTCATTTCAGGAAGAGCTGAAGCGCATTCACGATCAACTCACCGCCGTGGGCCAGGACCCCGCAGGATTGGCCACGGCCACATTCCCGTGTCTGGCCAAACCTGATCCCGGCACTAAGAACCCGCGGTTACATTTCCGCTTTCTCAGCTCGCCCAAGGCCATTCATCCTGACGCCAGCGGGCGCATTGAGCGTCTTACCGTCACGGAAAACACGTTAGTGAAGCGGGAAGCAGACGTGGCCGCAAAAGCTACCGACAAAAGCGCCGACATCGAAGTAGACACTATGGTCTTTGCCATTGGCGATGTCGCCGATCCCGCGCTGGGCCTGCCTTACAGCAAAGACTCCTACGTGACCAATCCTCATCCTGAAGACCCGAACCAGCCAGGATATGAAGTGCTCGATCCGGGGCGCGGACAGATCATGGCTGGCACGTATGTAGTGGGCTGGGCGCGCAAGGCCAGCGAAGGACTGGTGGGAATTGCCCGCCACGATGGAGAAGTTGGCGCGGCAGAGGTGACGAAGTTTCTCGCTACTTTGCCTGACGGAAATTGTGCGCCGGTCGAGGAGATCCTGAGCCGACTGGAGAGCAAGAACCTTCGTTTGGTTACTAAGGCTGACCTGGAACATCTTGCCAAAGCAGAAGAACGGCAAGCCCAGGCCAGGGGAGTGCAGTTCTTCAAATTCTCCGATGATGAAGCTATGCTGGCGGCGATTGAAAAGCAGAAAGCCCAGAAAGCAACGGTGTAGCGGAACACCGGAAACCACAGACCCTATCGAGGCGCATCGTACTCCACATGCCGACCACGTGTGAGTCGCAAATTGTAGAGAGCGACATTCCTTTTCGCCTGGACCGACTGCCCTGGATGAGATGGCATTGGCTGATCGTGATTGCTCTGGGGATCACCTGGGTACTGGATGGTCTGGAAGTCACGTTGGCCGGCTCTTTGGGCGGGGTCTTGAAGCGACCTGACGTGCTGGGACTCTCGGACGCGGAGGTCGGCGCCAGCGCAACCTGCTATCTGTTGGGTGCGGTTGTGGGCGCGCTGGTCTTTGGTTATCTCACAGACCGATTGGGCCGCAAGCGGCTGTTCACCATCACCCTGCTGCTGTATCTCACCGCGACAGCGCTCACTGCACTCTCCTGGAATTTCTTTTCCTATGGTCTTTTCCGGGCGCTGACCGGCGCCGGCATCGGTGGCGAATACGCGGCCATCAATTCCGCCATTGACGAGTTGATACCCGCACGCGTGCGGGGGCGTGTCGACCTCATCATCAATGCCAGCTTCTGGATCGGCGCGGCCATAGGCGCTGCCGCCACGATTGGACTGCTGGATACCGGGGTCATTCCCATTGTGATTGGCTGGCGGCTTGCCTTCGGCATCGGCGCAGTACTTGGGCTGATCATTATCTTTCTCCGCCACTCTGTGCCGGAAAGCCCACGCTGGCTGATGATCCATGGACGCGAGCGGGAAGCAGAAGAGATTGTCAGCAACGTGGAACGGAAGGCGACCCACCATCCTGAGACGCTGCCTCCACCCGAAGGCACCCTTCGAATATGCACGCGAAGCCACACACCATGGCGGGAGATCTGGAATGCCATCCTCTTTCAGCACCGCACAAGATCCTTTCTGGCTCTGTCGCTCATGGTTGCGCAGGCTTTTTTTTACAACGCCATCTTCTTTACCTACGCGCTGGTTCTGGTCGCTATTTACCAAGTACCGGCGCAGAGAGTCGGGTTGTACCTCTTCCCTTTTGCTCTGGGCAACTTTGCCGGTCCGCTCTTACTCGGAAGATGGTTTGACAGCATCGGGCGAAAGCAAATGATTACGATCACCTACGCCCTCTCCGGCGTTCTGCTGGCCGTGAGCGGGTGGCTCTTTCAACAAGGGCTGCTTACAGCCCGGACTCAGGCCATCGCCTGGACAGTGATTTTCTTTATCGCTTCCTGTGCCGCCAGTTCCGCCTACCTGACCGTGAGCGAGATTTTTCCGCTGGAAATCCGTGGAATGGCCATTGCGGTGTTTTATGCGGTGGGGACATTCGTGGGTGGCGTAGGCGCGCCGTTCCTGTTCGGATGGCTGATCCAAAGCGGGTCGCGGACCGCGTTGTTTTACGGATACCTGGCCGGGGCCGCACTCATGATCGCCGCAGCAGCCGTCGAGGCTGCTATCGGTGTGAAAGCAGAGCGGACCTCGCTGGAGAAAATCTCCAGTCCCCTATCGCAAGCGAGTTCCGCAGTCAGCCATAGCTCACAAAAACTTGAAAGTCTTCCCTGATAGCCATCTCTGCTTGTGTACGAGCTTCACCTAGTTACAAGTTTCGTTCGCATCGCGCACAGATCTTTGGCTCAGAATAATTTGTGCCACGCGCCTGCGACACATAGGACAATCCGCCAGATGGGCAATCACCGCCTGTTTCCCCCGCGGAGAGATGCGCCCCACAGAGAAGGCAGCAACGTCTTCCTGGTTGATATGTTCCACCGGTTTCTTCCTGGGACTGTTCGGCTGCACGTGTTTATCATTCCCAATACATTGTTTGTCAGCACCGTAGACAGTGCCAGCCGCCGAGACTTGCGCAATTTGAGGCCAAGTAATCCACACAAAAGTAATGTGAGAATCTGCTGGTAGAAGAAGCAGGGGTTGCACGACAAGGAAAGGGTCAGCGCTCATCGCCCGAAGCGAGTTTTGGAAGCATTGAAAAAATTTCGTAACTACCGCGCTCCGCTGCTCAAGCCTGTTTCAGCCGAGGCGATAACGCTTTCATCGAGCCCGGTTCTTTTTGCGCGCTGGGCAAAGAAGACAAGACCATGGATTGGTTTTTTTCGCCAGTCTCCTGCATGGCCCGCAAGAAATCCAGGACAGGGATCTGGTGATGCGGGTTCTCGACCATATCTTCCAGGCATTCGTGGATGGCAGACTGGCTCAGGCCATGTTTGTCGGACAGAATCGTGGTCACATCGTCGCGCAATTTATTTTGCAGCCGTTCCAGTTGCCGGGTAACGTTGCTTTGATGAATTCCCAGGAGTTGCGCGATCTCTCCCAATTGCAATCCATCCTGATAACGCCACAGTAAGATCAAGCGCTCGCGAGGGGTAAGAACGAGGCATGCAGAGGCGAGCGAATCCTCCAGGACGGTGCCGTAGCGCCGAGCACGCACAGCCAACTCGATATTTGCCAGAGCCGGTTTGTCCGGCAGGGCCGGTTCAAGTTCGACTGTGTTTTCCGAGAGTCTGGCGCGGCGTGCGTTGATGGAGCGATTGCAGACCACAACTCGCAACCACGTAGACAGTGAACTCCGGCCGTCGTACGAGGCGATGCGGCTGCGTCCTCTGCGGTCGGGAAGAAATAGGTCAGTGAGGATATTGTCGGCAAGATCGTCGGCCGCAAGACTTCGCCGATAAAAGAAGCGAACCAGATCGCAAACAAGTCCCTTGTATCGAACCTCCAGAGCTTTCCAGGCAAGGCCAAAGTGTTGGGTGGATGCAGCGGGTGAGGATGACGGCGCCACTCCCAGACCGGACTGAGCGCAGGCGGTCGCCAGGTAGAGATCCCGGCAGTTCAGCCGTCTGACATAGTCAATCGCCCTGTTCGCAGCGGGAGAAGGCCCCAGATGCTTGTGTACGATAGAAAGAACGCGCTCGCAGTAGATGTAGAAATCCAGACCCAGATCTCCAAATTTAAGTTCTGCGTCTGCGAAAGCTTCGGCAATGACTGGCTCTAATGTAGATTTCATGAACATATGTCTGTCCCTGAAAAACCGCCTGCGTTGAAAGGCCCATTGGATGGAGCAACGGCAGAGTCGCCCGCAGCTCCGGCTGACTGCTCATACGCGCTGGGGCATGACCGATGGCGCACAAATGGCCGCGCCTGTTGGCCATGAGCCCCTTTGAATTGTTCGTTCGTACCTGGACGTCGATTCGTGTTTACTGAACTGGCCTGCTGCCTGGAGCAACTGCGAATCCACGACTGAATCGTCCGCAACCGCACACTTCACAGAACAGTTTTGCTGAAATCAACTGGGACAGACACAGGGCTGGAAGAAATTTGCGCGAAAAAATATCGGATGCGATGGAAAAAATCAAGCAGTGTGTTTTAAGAATTTAAGCTCAGGAATCAAGGAAACGACTCATGGTTGGTGTAGTTGTCAGGAGAAATGGAAGT
>DATDGH010000432.1:0-1521 GCA_036522215.1 Candidatus Angelobacter sp.
GACGGCCTGCCCTGGTCATTGCCAAAGAAGGCGAGGAAGCTCACGGCTCCGGACGCTCGATTTCCAGGCTGCATTTGCTGGAAGCCTTGGAGTCATGTCACGGCTTGTTTACCCGCTTTGGCGGACATGCTCACGCTGTTGGTTTCGCCCTGCCCAGCCAGCACTTGCCCGAGCTGAAGCAGCGCCTGGACGACTTTGTCCGAAGCCGCCTCTCACCTGAAGATTTGGAGCCTGAGCTCAACATTGCTGCTGAGATTCCGCTCACTGAGGTCACGCCGAAGCTGCTCGAACAGCTACAGCAGCTCGAGCCGTTCGGCCACGGCAATCCGCAGCCGATATTCATGAGCAGGGAAGTCAACCTCCTGCTGCCTCCAAAAATAGTTAAAGAACAACACGTCAAGTTTCGCGTAAATCAGCGCCAGCCATCGGCAAAAGCCAGCTTTAATTATGAGGCAGTAGGCTGGCGCATGGCAGCCCGTTTGAATGGCGAGCCATATCAGCCCGGAGACCGGCTCGACCTGGCGTTCACCGTAATCGTGAATGAACATCCCGAATTCGGCGGCCTGGAACTGAAGCTGGAAGATTTCAGAAAGTCCACAGTTGCGTCGACGGTGGCGGTTACTTGATGGGAAAACGAGCAAAAGCGTTTTAGCCGCGAATGAACGAATAAACGCGAATCAAGTATCAAAAAAACCGACGAGGGAGAGTTCGGTCCTATTGTTTTCCGATGATCCGACGACCAGATTGCCGGCACAATCAAGGGGCTAAGTCCAAGTTACCGCTCGAATTAGCTCACCACGTAGTAATCTTAGAAGATGCTCCTGAATCCCAGACTGCTGAGAAGACTCTTTGCCGCCGGAGCGGTCATTGCTGTCCTGGTAGTCTCCGCCTTCTATCTGCGGGGGATTCTGAAGGCCAAACACGCCGCCAACATTTCCCCGATACCATCCAACGTAGTGCAAAGTACCAAGGGCTTCACTGTCTCCAAGTCTGAAGGCGGACGCACCTTGTTTGTGATTCACGCCTCACAGGCAGAGCAGCTCAGGGAGAGTGGCCGGGCCGAGCTGCATGATGTGAGTATCGTCATCTATGGGCGACAATCCAATCGTTTCGATCAGATCTACGGCGCCGATTTTCAATACGACCCGAAGACGGAAGACGTAGTCGCCAATGGAGAAGTCCATATTGATCTGGAATCCGATGCCAGTGGGCCTACGCGTCCGGACCAGGCCCCTCCCAAGGAGATGAAGAACCCTATTCATCTCAAAACCAGTGGGCTGATTTTCAACCGCAATACCGGTCTGGCTGCAACCAAAGAACGCATTGAATTTCGCCTGCCGGAGGCCAATGGCTCTGCCCAAGGCGCTACCTACGACTCACATGCCAACCTGCTCACGCTGCGGTCTGCCGTCCACCTGGTAACCACAGAAAAACACAAAGCCACCATTACTGCGAGAAGCGCGATCATCACCAAAGAGCCGTTGAAGGCGGTGCTTCAATCCGGGCGGATAGAGGAGCAGT
>DATDGH010000433.1:0-9421 GCA_036522215.1 Candidatus Angelobacter sp.
ACATCATAGGGCTGGATACGGAGCCGAAGTTGGCCAGGGTCTACCGCTGGCGCTACGGCTTGCCCCAATATGAAACCGGCCACCTGGACCGCGTGGCCGAGATTGAAGCGCAAGTTGGACAATTGCCGGGACTTCACCTGATTGGGAATTCATTGCGGGGAATCGGGGTACCGGATTGCATCCGGTCGGCCAGGCAGGCAGTGGAAAGAATCGCGGTGATGGGGTGATCGCGCGTGATTGCCGCGATCTGGGTCGGGGGACAGAGTGTCTTTGCCTTGACGAATCCCGACCCAAATAAATACATTTCTTGCTGCTTTCCTGGAGGCCTTCAATGAAACGGCGCTTATCATTTGTTTTAGTTGTCCTTTTCGCGGTGTTGCCGGCTCTCGCCCAAAATGCCGCCGAGAAGCAACAGGCAATTATCCGTCCGGGCGACAACCTGGTCGTCGAGAATATTCCGCCGATCCCAGCCACTATCGCAGAAAAAGCAAACCAATATGGCGAGTTTCGCACGGCGGGTTTTGCCGACTGGAACCCGACGCGCCGGGAAATGCTGATCGGCACACGCTTTGCGGATGTGCCGCAGATTCATCTGGTGAAAGCGCCCGGGGGCGCCCGCACTCAGCTCACGTTTTTCCCGGACCGCACTGGAGGAGCGCACTACTCTCCCAGGGACGGCAGCTTTTTCATTTTCAGCAAAGACATAGGCGGCGGCGAATGGTTCCAGTTCTATCGCTATGATCTGGCGGACGGAAAAGTGACCCTGCTTACAGATGGCAAGTCACGCAATCTGGGCGCGCGTTTCGCCCACAACGATAATCGGTTTGCCTACAGTTCTACTCGCCGTACCGGCCAGGATACTGACATCTGGATGATGGACGCCGAAGATCCCAAAACCGATCGTATGCTGCTCCAATTACAGGGCGGTGGATGGGGAGCGCTGGATTGGTCTCCTGACAACAAGAAGCTACTGGTGCATGAAGAAATCTCCGCGAATGAAAGCTACCTATGGTTGGCAGACGTATCCTCGGAACAAAAAACCCGGCTCACTCCGAAAGTTGAAGGCCAGAAAATCGCTTACGATAGCGCCCGCTTCAGCAAAGATGGAAAAGGACTTTACGTCACGACTGACCGCGACTCCGAATTTCTTCGCCTGGCTTACGTTGATCTTGCCACCATGCAGCCCACCTATTTGACCTCCGACATCAAGTGGAATGTAGGGGAATTTGATGCAAGCGAGGACGGGAAAACCCTGGCATTTGTCACCAATGAAGATGGTGTGAGCAAGCTCTATCTGCTCGATACAGCCAGCCGCAAGTACCGCCCTATGGCCGGCGTGCCGGTGGGGCTGATCAGCGGGCTTCATTTTCACAAGAACAATCACGATGTGGCTTTTGCCGTCGCTTCAGCCCGGGCGCCCTCGGATGTCTATTCGCTCGACGTCACCAATGGAAAAATTGACCGGTGGACCTTCAGCGAGACCGGAGGACTCAACACCGCAACCTTCGCCGAGCCGAAGTTGATCAAGTGGCAGACCTTTGATGGCAAGACGCTCTCCGGTTTTCTCTACAGCCCTGATCCCAAAAAGTTTCCCGGCAAACGTCCGGTGATTGTCAATATTCATGGCGGGCCGGAAGGGCAGTCACGACCCGGGTTTCAGGCCCGCAACAACTACTACATCACCGAACTGGGCGTGGCCATGATCTTCCCTAATGTCCGTGGTTCCACTGGGTACGGCAAGACCTTTTTGGACCTCGATAATGGCATGCATCGCGATGATACCTACAAAGACATTGGCGCGCTGCTGGACTGGATCAAGCAAAACCCTGATCTCGACGGTGACAAGATCATGATCACCGGAGGCAGCTATGGCGGTCACATGACGTATGCAGTGGCTGCTTTCTACAGTGACAAGATTTGCTGTGCCTTGCCGGTGGTGGGCATCACCAACCTGGTTTCCCTGCTGGAGCATACAGAGGCCTATCGCCGCGATTTGCGCCGGGTGGAATATGGCGACGAGCGCGATCCGCAGATGCGCGCATACCTGGAGAAGATCGCGCCGCTGAACAACTCAGAGAAGATCAAGAAACCGTTGTTTGCAGTAGTAGGTAAGAACGATCCCCGTGTGCCCTGGAGCGAGTCCCGCCAGATGCTGGACAAGCTGAAGAATTCCGGCACTACTACGTGGTTCCTGATGGCCAATGACGAAGGCCACGGTTACGCCAAGAAAAAGAACCAGGATTTCCAGTTCTACGCGACGATCATGTTTGTGAGAACGTTTTTGCTGGGCGAGAATTTGAGCGCGGCAAAGTAAGAGGCAGGAGCCTTAGTTGGGTTAAGCGCCGGAGGCGCGAATGATAGTAGCCCTCAGAGAAGATCCGCAAACCGTTGTTTGCCGTGGTAGGCCAGAACGATCCGCGCGTGCCCAGGAGCGAGTCCCGCCAAGAAGAAGAACCAGAATTTCCAGTTCTACGCGACAATCATGTTCGTGCGAACATTTTTGCTGAACGAGAATTTGAGCGCGAGGAAATAAGGGGCAGGAGCCTTAGTTGTGTTAAGCGCCGGAGGCGCGAATGATAGTAGCCCGGCACGCCAGTGCCGGTTCTCAAACAAGCGACATTCATCCAAAGACATATCCAGTCCCGGAGGGACGGCTGAATTATTTTTCAACCATAGGAAGGCCATGTCGTTTCAAAATCATTTTAATTTCGTCGTTGAAGCCATGTCTGCGATGGTGTTCATGTTGATTTTGAATGTAGCGAATTGTGCGCGGCACCTGAGATACACCAATGGTAAAAGCTCCATAGCCAACCTGCCAGCCAAACGATTTTCTGAATGATCGCTCGTTCATCCATTTGGAAGAACCAGCTTTAATCAATTGGATAGCTTTTGCGACCGACATAATTGTTGACAAGGAAAGCAGGAGATGAACGTGGTCTTCTATGCCTCCGATTGCCAGCGCTTTTATGCCGTTCGCGCGTGCAATACCTCCCATGTAAGCCCATAGACGCGGTTGTACAGGTTCTGAAATCAAGGGCCGTCTCTCATGGGTGGTGAAAACACAATGAACCAGCAAACTACTGTACGTGTCGGACATAGCGGGCATATTTTACAATCAGCCGTCCCTTACGGGACTCGATGGGTCGTTTGTTGATAAATGCTGCCGCTTCACTCAGGCGCGGCTCAGATTGATGCTAAATGTACACTGCCTAAGAGCTGTTGCAATTCCAGCGCCGAAGGCGCGAATGATAGTAGGCTGGCACGCTAGTGCCGGTTCTTGGTACGTCGCTTAATGAGCAACCATTTCCGCGCTCAGCTCCCTCAGCAATCCGCTCACCTGCTCCATCACCGCCTCCGGCTGGGTGGATTTGAGGGTGAATTTCAGCACGCCGCCGGGGGTGAACTGTGCGCCGCGAGTTTGGGCTACGAATTTGGCCAGGCGCTCCGGATCAACCGCTGCCTGCTCCGTGAATTTGATGGTCACCACATCGCGCTTGCGGTCAATGTTCATCACGCCCACATGCTCAGACAGCAATTTCAACGCAGCGGCCGCAAGCAGGTAACGCACCGGCGAAGGAATGGGCCCATAGCGGTCTTCCAACTCTTTGCGGACGTCCTCAAGCTGCGCCTCATCCTCTACTCCGGCAGCGCGTTTGTACATGCGCAAGCGCTGGTTCTCTTCAGCGATGTACTCAGCAGGAATGCGCAGGTCAATACCTAAATTCATCTGCGTACTCGGCTTTTCTACCACGTCCTCACCTTTGAGCTCGCGGATGGTCCGCTCCAGCATGGAGGTGTACATCTCAAAACCGACAGCATCAATGTGCCCGCTCTGTTCACCGCCCAGCAGGTTTCCGGCGCCACGCAACTCCAGATCCAGGGCTGCGATCTTGAATCCCGCGCCCAAATCAGAGAACTCCTTCAACGCCGCGAGGCGACGCCGGGCCACAGGCGTTAGTTCCTGCTCGGCGGGAACCAGCAGGTAGGCGTAGGCGCGGCGGTTGGAGCGGCCTACGCGACCGCGCAACTGGTAAAGCTCAGAAAGGCCATGGCGATCAGCACGATTAATGATGATGGTGTTGCAAAGAGGAATATCAAGGCCGTTTTCAATGATGGTGGTGGCGACCAGGACGTCTGCCTCATGGCGGACAAAAGCCATCATCACTTTTTCCAGCTCGCCTTCTGACATTTGTCCGTGGCCTACCAGCACGCGCGCCTTCGGAACCATTTCCTGGATACCGGCCGCAATTTCATAGATGGATTCCACGCGGTTATGAACAAAGTATGCCTGCCCTCCGCGTTCCAGTTCGTGCTCCAGCGCTGACTTGACCAGTTTCTGGCTATAGGCTGCTACTACCGTCTGGATGGCCATGCGATCTTTGGGTGGCGTCTCAATCACGCTCATATCGCGCAGGCCCACCATGGACATGTGCAGCGTGCGCGGGATGGGCGTAGCCGACATGGTCAGCACGTCCACTTCTTTCTTCAGCTGCTTAAGACGTTCCTTGTGGCGGACGCCGAATCGCTGCTCTTCATCCACAATCACCAATCCCAGGTCCTGGAATTTAACGTCTTTTGAAAGCAGCCGGTGCGTGCCGATCACGATGTCCACCTTGCCCTGCTCGATGCGCTCCGCAATCTCTTTCTGCTGCCTGGATGAGCGGAAGCGGCTCAGCATCTCGACGTTGATGGGGAAGGCTGCAAAGCGGCGCTTGAAGTTTTCATAATGCTGGAAGACCAGGACGGTGGTGGGGGCCAGAACGGCAGCTTGTTTGTTGTCCTGAACGGCCTTAAAGGCTGCGCGCATCGCGACTTCCGTCTTGCCGTAGCCGACGTCGCCGCACAGCAGGCGGTCCATGGGCAACGTGGATTGCATGTCCTTCTTGATTTCCTCCGTGGCCTGGAGTTGGTCATCGGTTTCATTGAATTCGAAGGCGTCTTCAAATTCTTTTTGCCATTGCGTGTCCGGCGGAAAAGCGTGTCCCGCCGCAGCTTTGCGCTCGGCGTAGAGTTTGAGCAGCTCGTCCGCCATGTCTTTCATGGCCTTCTTGACGCGAGCTTTGGTTTTGGCCCACGCCGTGCCGCCCAGCCGGCTCAAGGGCGGCCGGACACCTTCACTGGAGCGATATTTCTGGATCAAGTCGAGGCGTGTGAGCGGGATGTAGAGCTTTGCGCCTTCAGCAAACTCCAGCAGCATGAATTCGCCGGTAATCTCGCCCTGCTGGATTTCCTTGAGCCCCTGGTACATGCCGATGCCGTGCTCCACGTGCACTACGTAGTCGCCCATGGCCAGGTCGCGGAAGTCAGACATGAAGGCAGCGGTCTTGGACTTCTGCCGCAAGGGCTGATTGACCACGACTTCGGACTCGTCGAACAGGTCACACGCGCCAAACACAACCAGGCGGGACTCGGGCAGCACTACGCCGTCCCGGATGGGGGCGCGGACGATGGTCGTCGTAGTCAGATCCCCGGAGAAATATGCGGTCTCTTCCAGGTAAGTCTCGCTGCCCAGGGCCGGAGTGCGGCTGCCCAGGCGGAAGGACACCTGATATTCAGTAAAGATGTCTGCCAGGCGTTCCATCTCTCCGGTGTTGGGCGCGGCAAAGATCACGCGCCGGCCTTCCGCCGTGAGCTTGTTGACCTCTTCCACCATGGCAGGAATGGAACCGTGAAAACGCCGGGAAGGCTGGGAAAGAATCTGGATTAGATCGGGTGATCCGGTGATCGGGTCATCGGGTGATCTGGATTCTTCCAGCGCCAGATGTTGCAGGTCACCGCCGGGCAGTTTCGCAACCCGCTCATTCCACTCTTCTGGCGCGAGATACAAGTCGTCTGGCGTAGCCAGCCTGCCCACTCCGCTCTGCTCGTGGCGCTGCGTGAGTTTTTCCCACCAGCGTTCCTGCTCCGTCCTGATGTCTTGCGGCTCGTTCACGAAAACCAAAGCATTGGGCAGCAGGTCGAACAATGTTTGCTGCGCACCGGCGTTGGCGTAGAACTCCCAGCCGGGAAAAACGGTGACGCCGGTTGCAGCCAGGGCCTCACGAACGGCCTCGCCGGCTCCTTCAATGCGCGCGCCGGAAAGCAAAGCATGAACATCCGTGAGCACCTCTTCGCGCACCGGTGTTTCGGTCAGCGGCAGCAGGACAACTTCGTCCACCGGCGCGGCCGAGCGTTGCGTGCCGGGATCGAATTTTCTGATCGACTCAACTTCATCGCCAAACAGCTCAATCCGTAGAGGGCGGTCCGCCTCTGGCGGATACGCATCCAGCAGCCCTCCGCGCAGCGCGTATTGGCCAGGCATCTCCACCACATCCACAGCGGAATAGCCCACCGTGTTGAGGTGCTCAACCAGATCATCTACATCCAGCGAATCCGCGCGGCGGACAATGCGCGCCAGTCCCGCATAATGTTCTGCGGTCCGCAGCCGCATGGCCGCTGCCTCCACCGGCGCAATCACAATCGAAGCAACGCCGGTGACGATCTTCCACAGTGCGGTTGCGCGCTCTTCCTGAATCTCAGGATGCGGAGAGAGATTCTCAAACGCCAGAACATCACGCGCAGGCAGTTTGACCACGGACTCCGGGCTGCATGCGCCCGTGAGTTCACAGAAGGCCTGCACCGTGGGGAAAAGGGCCTCAGCGGCCCGGTTATCGGCAACAATCACGATCAGGGGAGCTGCGGCTGTGTGTTGCAGAAAGGGAAGCAGCAATGCCTTTGCAGTAGGGACAAGCCCGGACAAACGAATACGCCCCGCAGAGGGAGTTGACTCCCCCCTACGCTGCTTCAGAAACGGGGCCGCCTGCTGAAATCCAGGGCTCTTTTCCACGTCCGCCAGGACTTCGCGGACGAAGGGCAGAATCACATTTCCATTCTAACAAGTTTCCTCGGGCCGCTTAGGCCGTCATGCGAACCGATACGAGAATTTTGTTCTGGTTGCGATACGAGCAGGGTGGCCCTCACAGAGAATTGGGTAACCCTTTTGTTTCGACAATGATGACCCCCGCATTTTTCCGATCACGGCGATCACCCGATCACGCGCGATCACCCGATCACGCGCGATCACCCGATCACGCGCGATCACCCGATTGCTGCCGCAGAGTCACAGCCTGTTCAATCCGGCCTGCCGGTGGCGGGGCTGTCCTTTCCCTCGTTTTTCGACAAGCCCCCTATTGACTTTTATCGAAGTTCGTGTAATTCTATATATGTAGACGTAAGATCGATGATGTGCCGGGTGACGGGGCCGACCGCCGCGTGATGCAGGCGGCCTTAGTGTATCCAGCCCCCCAAGCTGATAGCCCGAGCTTTCCCCCCAAACCACCGCCAATATCGCCTCCATGCTTTGCAATCTCGAAATTCGGCCTTGGTATGCCTGCTCACGGAGCGCAGGGCGCAAATTTGGGGCACTGCTCCAGCCCTTCCACAGTATGACCGCAATCTCAAGCTCGCTGACGGCAAGGTTCTCTATGGCTATCTCTCACAAGAGCTCCAGAATGCCTGGGAGTGCTCTTTGCTGGCGTTCAATCCAGGTAGCGCTACCAAAACCCCTCCCGCTACCTCTGCCGCTACCTGGTTTTCCCTTAATTATCAACAAGTTGGAGCCAAGGTAGCGGCAGTAGCGGCAAAAAGGCCTCTTCTGAAAAAAGGGCCTTTTTAAACTTCGCTGAGACGATTAAGCGCGCCGGGTTCGGGTTTTTGCTTCTCCGCGCAATCAACCACCAAAACAATCAGCGTTCGGTTTTGATGTGGCTAACTACTTTAGAAGCTGGAAATTGCTACTTCTGTTTCCGGAACAAAAAACAAACAAATCGCTCTTTCCGGAACGAATATCCCTTTATTTTTCAATGATGTTACCGAAATCACCGATTCAGCCGCATAGCCAAGAATTTTGTCCCTAACAAGCTGCGGGAGTTGGCTAGAAGGTTAGCAGCCAAGAGCTGGAACCTGCTTTGCCGTTTCCGGAACAAAAAACAAACAAATCGCTCTTTCCGGAACGAATATCCCCTTATTTTTCAACAATGTTACCGAAATCACCGATTGCAGCCGCTCAACCCAAATCTCGGTTTCTGTCCGGGCCAAAGACTTCCTTGGTTTTTCGCTGGAAGCCAGCAGCTAACTGGCCAAGGGGCTTCGCCCTTGATATCCCTTGCAGCTAGGTTTTGGTTTTGATTTTAAATTACCAAATTACCAACTTACTCAATTACCGGGGCCCCCGACGCGCGCTTCGCGTGGCGGGGTGGGAGTTACCAAATTCTCGGCGAGAACGAAGTTGTCTCCGTAGCAACGAGACCAAAATTCGCGTAACCGCTCGCATAACCGCCTAACTACTGCTTTTTCTTATTTGCTTCCTTCAGCTTATCTGCCAGCGCGGAGGCGATTTGTGGCGGGACTTTGCTGGGAAGAGCATCGATTTCTCCCTGCATCAGAACAATGCTGGAGACACGATCGGTGATGGAATAAGGGAAATTGTTGGTGAAGGGAATGCGCTTGATGTGGAGAATCAGGTCGGCGTCTTGTTTAGTCTGGACAACGTGCAGCCGGAACTCCTCCAACTCCTTCTGGCGAAGAAGATATTTGTCCATGTCCTCTTTTTTGACGAAGATTGTATCCGAAACAACATAGATGCTCCTGGATCGGGCAAGCAATTCATCGTTGGACAAGTCGGACGCTGAAACTACGTTCTGATTCAGGCCGCCGGACGTCACGGTGCCAAGCGTAGGATCGGGATCCGGTTTTTTCTGGCCTTGATCAGGTTTAGGCGGCGGGGCCGGCGTTCCCTGGCCGAGAGCTGTGCTTCCGGCTAGAAGCAGAAGAAGGATAAGAATCAACTTCCGGGACATCTGTCTCTCCTGGTTTTCAAGACATTATGGCAGAGTTCACCAGCCGCGTGCCACATTAACCAGACGCCCCATGCGGAGATCAGGACGTGCGTTTGCTCCGTCCAACTCCTGCGGCAAAGCCGAGAGACAACAGCAGAAGACTAAGACCAATCGCCATCTCCGCCCAGAAAAACGTCCAGCTAATCGCCGGCTCACTCAGCTTGAAGGAATCAGGTCTGATTTTGCCGATGAACCAGTTGACCACAGCAATCGCGCCGGACCCCAGGGGCTCACGCGCACTTAACATCACAGCTTGTAGCCCGCCCATCAGCAGGAACGCAGCCAGGGCCGACCGCACAGTGAGGTGAAACCTGCGAGTCCTCACGAGGGCTCCTCGGGCTTATCCGTTGAGGTGGAGGTTGCCGCTATGGCAGGGCCACCTTCGGGCGAGGCCGCAGGTTGCGGCTGTTTCTTCGGATACAGCCAGTAAAACAGGAGCAAGGCTACCAACAGGTTGAGAACAATCGAGATGCCGCTGACCATGATTTGCGGCCAGTTGAATATGCTGTGAGCCGCAAAGACGCTTTGCGGCCTGCCTCGAGTCT
>DATDGH010000434.1:0-12938 GCA_036522215.1 Candidatus Angelobacter sp.
CAGGTCGACGACCGCACGCAAAGCGCGTCCAATCAGCCGTTGGATTTCATGGGTGCGTCCGCTGATTCGCCCTCTGGCCGCTTCACGTGGAGTGCGTGTGAGAGTGGAGCGGGGCAACAAACTGTATTCGGCTGTTATCCATCCCTTGCCCGCGCCCTTCAAAAACGCGGGCACCATTTCATCTACTGATGCGGTGCAGATCACGCGCGTGTTGCCAATTTCAATCAGCGCCGAGCCCTCCGCCGTGGAGATGAATTCAGGAATGATGTTGACCGGACGCATCTGCTCCGGAGATCGGTTGTCAGAACGAAAGATCATAGGCATTCAGTAATTGAGAAATTTAGTAACTGCGTAATTGAGAATCTACAACAATCGTGGCGACGAAAGCGAAGCACGCTCAACGGGTTTTCAATTACCCAATTACCAAATTACCCAATTACGAAATTTTTCAGGTCTCAATATCGATTAATTCGACCTCATCCAACGCCCGTCCCAAGAATCTCCCTCCCAGTCGCTTGAATTTTTCCACCGAATCCGTGGCAAAGCACCGCAAGTGTCCGGCCTTTGCTGAGCTGCAATCCTTCACTTGCTGCGCAACTGCATGCGCGGTTGACTCGGCCGAATCCACAATCTGGACCTGTGATGGCGCCACTCTTCGCAAGAGTGGACGAATCAGCGGATAGTGTGTGCATCCCAAAAGCAGCACGTCCGCGCCCCGTGCACCATCCTGAAAGATCTCGTCCAGGTAGACGTGCGCTACCTGCTCGGTCACCGGATGCTCCACCCATCCTTCTTCCACCAGCGGCACCAGCAGCGGGCAGGCTTTCTCCGTGGCGCCGATTCCGCGTTCTGCCAGCGCCTTCTGATAGGCGTGGCTGGCGACGGTGGCTTCTGTAGCGATGACCGCTGCTTTTCTGCTGTGCGAGAGCCGCGCAGCAGCCTCTGCTCCCGGTTCCACTACGCCGATCACTGGCACATGGCTGGCGGCACGAATCTCAGGCAGGGCCAGCGCCGTGGCCGTGTTGCAGGCGATGACCAGCATCTCCGCCCCTTGTTCTTCCAGAAAACGGGTGCTGGAGATCGCGTACCTCGCCACCGTATGAGCAGACTTTGAGCCGTAGGGAAGCCGGGCGGTGTCACCAAAATAAAGATAGTCGCTACCGGGCAAGACCTTCAGTAGCTCGCGCAAGACGGTAAGACCGCCAAAACCGGAGTCGAATACCCCGATCACCGGGGTCCCCAGAGCACGCCGGTGTTGCGTGCGCTGGGGTGGGATCCTGGGAGGCATTATTCGAACCCCTTTGCCATATCGTGCACCACGGAGCTTTGATAGAAAGACATAAGGTCCGCATGCCCCGCCAGTGTTTCGCGCTCCTGACCATCCACGATGAACTTGATCCGGGCGATGCCGGGAACATTGGCATTCAGGGTTTCGATCAGGGAGCAGATGGTCATCTCTTCCAGCAGGACTCCCGAGGGATGCCGGTCAGCAAACTGGGCCGATGTGTCCACCACCGCCGTTTCAGGGTTGATAAAGTACACGTCCTTGATATCTGCGCCTTTCCCCAGCGGATGTGGTGATGGGTCCTGTAAATATTGCGTCAGCAGGGCGCGCAAGACCTCGCGGGCCCGAAGGTTGCGCTGCTGCGGCAGGGAAACGGTTGCATCCCGCCAGCGCAGAGCGCGGTCTTCATCATAAGCTACCAGAACCTGGATGTGCTCTTGTTTTCCTGACGGCGGCGGCCCAACCGGCCTTTCCTCCAGACCTTGCAGGCTCTTGGCCTGTTCCCTGTGTTTGAGCTTGATGATGTAGACCCCGCTGACGAGGATGGCAGCCAGAAGCAGCGCAATCATGATCTGGAAATGACGGGGAATCACTCCTGTCCCTCCAGTTGCCCGCGAAGCTGTGCGATTCCCACGGCAATCGCGGTGGCAACGGTGGTCTGAAATTTCTGGTCGGTCATGTCCAGCACGTTGTCCGGATCGGCCGCCAACTCGATTGCTATGGCTGGAGCATTGATGTTGTTCAAAGGACGCAGTGGCGTGCCTAGCACGCTCGCGCCGATGTGTTTCTTTTCCAGCTCACCGGCAATTCCGCGAGCAAGAACGCGACTGCGAGGAAGAAAATTCTCTTGCGCGTTTTCCCAGGTCAAGAACTTTCCTGAAGCCGGACCGCTGGGCGTAAATGCCGGAACATAAACGCGAACGCCGCCACCCGGCGTGCCGGCATGGATGGCCACATATGCCGCAGCGCGTTGCTCGTTCGTAGCTTCGGCGCGCTGCTCAATGGAGAGGCCTACGTCCGCGTCGCGTACCATTCTGACGACCACGCCTCTCTCCTGAAGCTCCGCTTTAATTTTTCGCGCCAGTGAAAGCGTGACGTCTTTTTCCGCGAGTTTGCTGCTTAGACGTGCGCCTGCGTCGTCGCCGCCATGTCCGGCATCGATCATCACAAAGAACGCTGGGCCGCTGCGGGATTGATTTCCAGCCGGCAATTGCGGTACTGGCGCTGCCGCGGCCGGAGAGGGAGATTCCGCCGTGGGCGCTGGAGCAGGCGCAGATGCTGCGCTAGGAGGGGCCGGCGCCTGTATCACGATGCTGCGGCCGTCACTCGCTACGCTCGCAGTAAGTCCCGGCGCGCCGGTGACTGTCAGAAATGCAGCCCCATTGTCTTCAGAAAAAGCCAGCGAATGGATGCTCTTGTCTTCCCAGAGCTGATTGTTGATATCAGAGATCACCGGCTCCCGCCGGAAGCTCAATTGAATCTTGATTCCTTCCTCACTCACCGCCGGACTTACAGGATGATCAAAACTGAGCAGCAGGGAAGGTCGGTCGCTCTTTTTCAGCTCTACCGTAAAGTGCGTTGTTGCGTTATCAATAAAAAGCCGGCGAGCATCCGGATGTAGTTCCGCTGGCAGCTTGAGCAGTGCACTGATGATCGCTGAGGACGAGTTAAGGGGAACCAGCAAGGTGTGGTCTTGGGCCAGCGTCTTCCCGCCCAGGTTGACTGATCCTCCGCGAATTTTGACGTTCTCTGACCCCTCGGTGAAAACGGCGAAGCCGGCGTTGTATATAAGCTTCCACTCCTTGCCCTTGGCTTGAAGGCTGGCGCTGGTCAAAGCAGTCATCAGGTCGAGCACATTGAAATAAAGCTGGCCTTCGTGGTCCTGCACGGCAATCGCGAAGCTCTTCTGCGGCGTATACACCGTGAGCTGCCGTTGGGAGTCGGCGACACAGAGCAGCAGAGTGCAGCAAAGCAGGAGAAGAGCTGTCCCCAGCACAGCCCGCCAGGTTCTAAATCTGGTCCAGCGCATAAATAGCCAGCCCGCTTAACAGTTTCGGATAAAAATCCGTTGATTTCTGGGGCAGAACCTCACCGGCAAAGGCAATATCCCGAACTTGCTCCATGCGCGCCGGATTCATCAGGAAGGCGACATTAGCGCCCTGGCGCACGCAAGAGATGGCTTCAAAGGCATCGCGCTCGTACCGGACGTGGGCCTGCTCGCGAATGGCCTCTTCTGATATCCCCAACACCTGCTCCAGCAGGACTCGATGCAACTGCACTACGTCCAGGTCGCGTTGCCGCGCGGATACGGCTCTAAGAACCTCTTGAATAGGACGCTTTCTCGCCCTCATCAGGTACGAGCCCTGGCGGGTGAGGGCCACAAATGCCGTTCCGCCCTCGCCGGCCTCTTCCAGCAGAGTAGTAGCAGCGCGGCTCTCCGTGCGCGGCTGGATGCGGCGAATTTCAAAGAAACGGCGCGCAGTCTCCAGCATGCGGTCGTGATCAAAGTCGGCTAGCCCGTGAACGATACGATGAGTGGGCAGGATCACCAGGCTCGGGCTCTCCATGCGGATAAAGGTCATCATCACGAATTCGTAAGGGGCATGCCGGTCCCCTTCGCCCGCCTCCGAACGGCGTTCGTCGCGATACGCCAGCCCAGTCTCATAGCGGTGATGGCCATCTGCGATCAGCAGCTTCTTGTCCCGCATGAGTTGCTGGATGGTCTGGACTACTCCTGCATCGTGGATGCGCCACAGCCGATGCAAGACCTCATATTCATCCAGGATGGAGGCATCGGGATCTTCGTCGCTCTCCAGCAGCCCCTCGATTTCCGCATCGGGATCGTTGTACAGCATGAAAATCTGCCCAAAATGCGCCTTGGTATGCCGCAACAGATTCAGCCTGTCTGCGCGCGGCTTGGACAGGGTCTGCTCATGGCGATAGACCACCTTGTCCGCGTAGTCATGCAGTCGGCCCAGGGCGATGAATCCCCGGCGCTCCGCCAGCGCCCGAGCGCCGGGAACGGTGAACGTTTGTGAGTAGTGATAGATGGAAGGCTCCACATCCTGTTTCAGGATCCCTCCCGCCCGCCAGTCGTGCAGGTACTCTGCCGCCCGGGTGTACACGTTGAAACCCGGACTGTCGGTTTCAAAGTTCCTCCCCAGGATGATGCGCACCAGGTTGTTGGGGCTCAAATCGTAGTACTTGGCCTGCATTTCTGGCGTGATCTTGTCGTAGGGCTGGGTCGCAACGTCTTCCAGCCTCACCAGTTGGGGATCGTAGCGAAGCGCTTTGAAAGGAACTATCTCTGCCATGGAGAAATGGGGCCTGTCGCAATTCTATCAAGGACAAATAGAAAACCCGTTCTGCCACTTTGAACATCTTAATATTCCGGGTTTCCACGTGGAGTGGGTGCTAGTACCAAGGGTCAGTGAACACTTTCTCTCAGTGAAATGTCCCATGCCACTGTGATAACATCTGCACAAATATACTGAGGTTCGCATATGTCGCGCTTTGAAGGCGGGCATCGGTTAACCCGTTTCCCCTGGCGGTTTCGCTTCCATAGCGTGCAGTCGCTGTTACCCCTGGTGGCGGCCCTGCTCTTCTGGGTGTTGACTGCGTGTGCCTTCGCCCAGGACGTAAACGTCCATATTGAGCCGCGCGATAAACCCACCACTCCTCCTCAGACCCCGGCCAAGAGCACAGATTCTGCTCCCACAGGTGCCCCTAACCCGGCCGCTCCGAGGGGAATGTCTTTTCGCACCAAAACCATTCAGAAGAATGTTGACCTGGTGCTGGTGAACGTTACCGTTACCGACGACTGGAACCGGATTGTGACCGGTCTGGAGAAGGAAAACTTCACCGTCATGGAAGGAAATGAGGCCCAGGAGGTCAGGCATTTCTCCGGTGAGGATGCACCCATCTCCCTGGGCGTGATCTTCGACATGAGCGGCAGCATGGCGGAGAAGATAACCAAGGCCCGAGAAGCTGTGGTGGAATTCTTCAAAACCGCGAACCCGCAAGACGAGTTTTTCATGATCACCTTCAATGACCGCCCTGAATTGGTGACTGATTTCACCACCTCCGTGGAGGATGTGCAGGGCAAGCTGATCTTCACCGTCCCCCGGGGAAAAACCGCGCTTCTCGATGCTATCTATATGGGCCTGAACAAGATGAAGGATGCCCATAACAGCAAGAAGGCGCTTCTGATCATCTCCGACGGCGGCGACAACCACAGCCGCTACACCGAAGGCGAGATTAAATCCGGCGTAAAAGAAGCGGATGTGCAGATTTATGCCATCGGGCTTTACACCGTTAACCCCGTCCAGCAAGAGGAGATCAATGGGCCTTCTTTGCTGACGGAGGTCACGGAAGTGACTGGTGGCCGGACGTTTACCATCAACAATCCCAATGAGCTGGCGGATGTGGCTACAAAAATTGGAATAGAGCTGCGCAACCAATATGTGCTCGGTTACCGTCCAAGCAACAAGACCAGAGATGGTCGTTGGCGTAAGATCAAGGTAAAACTGATTCCGCCCAAAGGGTTACCTCATCTGAATGTTTTCGCCAAAACGGGATACTATGCACCTGCTCAATAAAGCGACTTCCACAGTCGTCGTCTGTTTAGTGTTATCGCTGTTGCTCAGCGTAAGTGTCTTCGCCCTGCCCCAAAGTCCGCAGGGTCAGCCGCAGGCGAGCCAGTCTGTCCAGGCCACGCCTTTGCCCTCAGATATTGACCCGGCCGACCCCGCCCTCCCGGTGTGGATGAAGCCTGCGACTCCTCCGCCGGCGGGTAAGAATACGGGCACGCCTTCCACCACGGGAAGCAATGTACCCCCCAATCAGCGCCCATCACAGCAGCAAGGTAATATTGGCCAGGTCACCAAGGGCGAAAAGGGATTTGTATTCACCAGCCTGGTGCAGAACGTCACTCTCCCGGTTACCGTGGTCGACGATCGCAAGCGTCTGGTCACCGATCTTGGACAGGGTAATTTCACCGTTTATGAGGATGGCCAGCCGCAGGAAATCATTGAGTTTCGTCGCGAGGACATCCCGGTCTCAATCGGCATCCTTGTAGACAACTCCGGCTCCATGCGCGAGAAGCGCCAGAAAGTAAGCGCAGCGGTACTGAATCTCATCAAAGCCAGCAATCCCGGCGATGAAGTATTCATCGTCAACTTTAACGATGAGCCCTATCTGGACCAGGATTTCACTAACAACCTGGGCGCGATGCACGAAGCGCTGGATCGCCTGGACTCCAGAGGCGGCACGGCCCTCTACGATGCCGTAATCGCCTCTTCTGATCATCTGGCCAAGGCCGCCAAGCGCGATAAGAAGGTCCTGCTGGTGGTTACAGACGGCGAAGACAATGAGAGCCGCGACTCATTGGAGGAAGCCATTCGCGCCGTTCAGGATGAAAGCGGCCCCACAATTTATTGCATTGGAATTCTGGGCACAGAAGGCAAGCAGCATCGCGCCAAGCGGGCACTGGAAGCACTTTCCCTGCAAACCGGCGGCGTCGCCTTCTTCCCCAAGAATCTTGATGAAGTAGAAGCAATCAGCCAGCAAGTGGCCCACGATATCCGGAATCAATACAGCATTACCTATAAACCCTCCAATCCTCAAGTCAATGGCGGATATCGTCAGGTAAGGGTGGTGGCGCATGGCTCCAGCCACGGAGACCTCATCGTCCGCACCAAGAGCGGCTACTTCGCCGGCCAGCAGAAAACTGCCGCCACGAGTACTAAACAAGCACCCCACAACTAGGAGAGTTTCGCTACTACCCAAGGGCTTCGGCCCTTGATATCCTCTTATGCCGGGGGTTGGGTTTTGGTTTTGTTTTTTGATTTCAAATTACCCAATTACCAAATTATCCAATTACCCAATTCTCAGACAGCGCTATACAGTTTGCACCACGAGGAGAACAAAATCCTGGTTATCGCTCGCCTAACGGCCTAGAACGGGTTGACCTGGGGAAAATGGATGTTGAGCTTGTGGCAAATGAAGAGAACCAGGATCGCCCCCAGTATGGAGAAAATCAAGCCGGCGGGATGATAACGTTTATCGCTCGAGCGCGAAAACATGTGAGAAATGCCGCCGCCTACGATCGATCCGATGATGCCGAGCACGATCGTCCAGAAGATAGTCATGTGCGTGTGCATCGCCGATTTCGCGATAAGCCCTGCGATCAACCCAATCAGAACGTACCAGATTAAGTGAAACATTCTTTTTCCTCCGCCATTCGCCCTTAAAACCTCGTCGAGTATAACCCAGGATTTGCCTCCTGACGCAATCGCGGTGTTCGGTTTTCTTCGGATTCCCGACGACCCGATTACTCGTGTTACTCTTGAAAGTTTCCTATGTCCCTGCCGCAAATCGCAGAGAACATCATCGAATTGGTCGGACGCACTCCTATGCTTCATCTCCGGCGCCTCATGACGCCGGGGGCCGCCGATGTCTATGCCAAGCTGGAGTATATGAATCCGGGAGGGAGCGTCAAAGATCGGGCTGCCATTGGGATGATCAAGCGCGCAGAAGAAGACGGGCAGTTGAAACTTGGCGGCACCATCGTCGAAGCCACGGCAGGGAACACCGGCATCGGCCTGGCGTTGATCGGCGTGAATCGCGGGTATCGGGTGATTGTAGTTGTTCCGGAAAAATTCTCTGAGGAGAAAGTTAAAGTCATGCGCGCGCTGGGCGCGGAGGTCGTCCGCACACCGGATACGGCGGGGATGAAGGGCGCCATACAAAAAGCCCGGGAAATCGCTGCCGGAATCCCCGGATCATTCACCGCTTTGCAATTTGAAAACCCTGCCAACCCTGATTTTCACCAGCAAACCACAGCCCAGGAAATCTTTGACCAGATGGAAGGCAGGCTGGATGCAATCGTCATCGGCGTAGGCACCGGAGGCACATTTACCGGCGTTGCCCGCTTTATGAAGCAGCGCCTGCCCAAAATTTATTGTGTCGCGGTGGAAACGCAAGGGTCAGTTTTGGGAGGCGGCCCCCCGGGAGAACACAAAGTAGAAGGCATTGGCGCCAGCTTTATCCCCAAGGCGTTCGATCCCAGCGTGGCCGATGAGATCATGATGGTCACCGACAAAAACGCCTTTGATATGGTTGCTAAATTAGCGCGTAAAGAGGGTGTCCTGGGCGGCTCCAGCGCCGGAGCAAATGTCTTTGCCGCGCTGCGCGTGGCCGAAAAATTGGGCGCTGAAAAACGTGTCGTCACCTTGATCCCGGATTTGGCTGAACGCTATATGTCCAAGAAAATCTTTGAAGGTGGGCCATCATAATCCTATGAAGAAAAAAGAACAGGGATTTGCTACCAAGGCCATTCATGTAGGCCAGGAACCCGATCCCTCCACCGGCGCCGTCACGGTGCCGATATTTGCTACCTCTACTTACGTTCAGGAAGAAATCGGGAAACATAAAGGCTACGAATACGCGCGCGTCTCCAATCCAACCCGGACGCGGCTGGAGCAGAACCTGGCGGCCCTGGAAGGTGGATCATCCGCGCATGTCTTCGCCAGCGGCATGGCTGCCATAACCGCGGTGACCCAATGCTTCCTGAAGCAAGGTGATCACCTGCTCTGCGGACACAATGCCTATGGCGGAACCCCACGCTTTTTTAACCAGGTGCTGGCCAACTATGGCGTGGAAATTACTTACGTGGATACCTCCAATCCGGCGGCGGTGAAAAAGGGTTTGCGCAAAAACACTCGACTGGTCTGGATTGAAACTCCCACCAACCCGCTCATGGTGCTTACAGATATTCGCGAGGTCGCCCAAATCGCCCATGCCGGAAACGCGGAATTGGCGGTAGACAATACCTTCATGTCGCCGTATTTCCAGCATCCACTGCAACTTGGCGCAGACATGGTGATGCACTCAACCACCAAATTCCTCAATGGCCACAGCGACGGTTTGGGCGGCGTGATCATTGGTACCCGGCCGGAGCATGCGGAGAAGCTGGCTTTCATGCAAAAGACCTCAGGGGGAATTATGTCGCCCTTTGAATGCTGGCTGGTGCTCCGAGGCGTCAAGACCCTTGCCGTGCGTATGGAACAGCATGAGAAAAACGGACGGGCCGTTGCCGCCTTTCTGCAGCAGCACAAAAAGGTGAAGAAGGTCTTGTATCCCGGACTGAAGCAGCATCCGCAATATGAGTTGGCCAGAAAGCAGATGACCGGCTTCGGGTCCATGATTACCATCGAGACTGGCTCATTTGCCAACGCAAACAAAATGTTGCGCAAGGTGCGCGTTTGCTCTCTGGGTGAATCATTGGGTGGAGTGGAAACGCTGATCTCGCATCCGGCAACCATGACTCATGCGGCCCTGGGGGAAGAGGGAAGACGGGAGATAGGTCTGACCGATGGCATGGTCCGCCTCTCCGTAGGAATTGAAGACGCAGACGACATCATGGCCGATCTCGACCAGGCCCTGGCCGCAATCTAAGTCTTTATTAGTGCGGATGGATCGGAGCGCCTGACTGATTTTTCAAATTACCCAATTACCAAATTACTCAATTACCCAATTGTCTGGGCGCTCCAATGCTGCTGTGACCAGAACAACACTATGAGCAGAGAATGGAAATCCAAAGACTACCATCGCCTCTCTGACCCGCAATTCGGTTGGGGAGTCAAGGTCCTCAAGAAACTGCAGACCTTTCCTCTGCGCGGCGACGAACACATCCTGGATGCAGGCTGCGGCAGCGGCCGTGTGACTGCAGAACTCCTGAAGGCCTTTCCCAAAGCCCGAGTGACCGCAGTGGATGCCTCCCAGAACATGGTGGACGAGGCGCGCAAGACCTTGGCCGCCTTCTCTGAGCGCGTCACCGTGGAGCGCATAGATCTGCTGGATCTCTCCTTCAAACAACGCTTCGATGTTGTCTTCAGTACCGCCGTTTTCCATTGGATCAAAGACCACCAGGCGCTATTCATCAATCTCTTCCGCTCATTGCGTCCCGGAGGCCTGCTCCTGGCGCAATGTGGAGGTGGCGCCAACCTGAAAAGATTGCGCGACCGGACAGATCGCGCCACAGCTTTGCCGCAATTTGCTCCCTATTTTCAGAACTGGCAAAAAATCTGGGAGTACCCGACACCCGAGATAACCGCCGAACGATTGCAGCACGCAGGTTTTGCGGAAATTCATACCGGCCTGGAGCAGGCGCCGGCAACCCTCGCCGACGAGCAGACCTTCCGCGCTTTTTGCGCCACCATCACCCTCGGACCGTACATACAACGTCTGCCCGAGGAATTGCAGGACCGTTTCCTGGACCCCATAGCCGCCGAAGCCGCGCAGGATGATCCGCCATTCACGCTCGATTACTGGCGCTTGAACATGCAAGCCAGAAGGGCTGCTTAAGAATTTATCTCGAATCCCGCAAAGCGGGTGAGAGAGCCCTGCAATCTCGCGCAAACCAGGAAGTACAAGAGAATCTGTTCGTGAATCACCTGTCATCTAATCAGTGTTTTCTTTTGTTGGTACCCTAGCCTGAGTTATTCTGAAGGAAGGAGTTCTGGTTATGGCGAATCTTGACTGGTCACAATGTCCTGCTGTCGAGAGCATTCCCGGCAAAGTTAGCGGAGCGTGGGTTTTCCGCGGAACGCGCATGCCTGTTCAAACGGTATTCGAAAATCTTGAAGCTGGAATGTCAATTGATGAAATCACAGAGGTCTTTGACGTGACGGCGGAGGAAGTAAAAGCCGTTCTACACTTTGCCGGTCAGAGCCTTGCGAAAGCATCAGCCCCTCGCTGATTCTGGCAAAAGGGAACCTGACGTATCACTTTGTCATCCCAAATTCTGGGTTGATCGGTTTTCCAGGAGCCACTCTTCTTCGGCATTTTGAGAAGTCAGCGCATCGTGGATCACGTCCCCGACGGAGTGGAAGGCGCCGCTCTGGAGCCGTTTCTGAATCAGTTGCTCGTCTTCCGGTGTGAGTTCAATCTTCATAACGTGTTTTCGCCAGTGCTGAATTAGCTCTTTTCAGCATTGGCATCTAATTCTCTCCTCTCTACTCAACTTAACATGCGCCATGCCTTGCTTCAAGAAAAAATGGACTGATCACTGTCCCGTGTAATGTAAACAATCTGCATTCATCTCGCGGAAATCTGCGGCTAATTTGGCTGTGGCTCCGCTGCTCCGTGTCTCCGTGGTGGATTTTGGTGAATCGCGGCATAATGGAATGTTGGAGGCGAGATTCATGCCAGCCATCTCCCTGAAGGTCAATGGTCAGGTTCACTCCGTGGACGTCGATCCGCAAACTCCGTTGTTGTATGTGCTCAGCGACGAACTGCACTTGCGTGGCCCTAAATTTGGCTGTGGCTTGGCCCAATGTGGGGCGTGCACCGTCATGATTCAAGGGGAGACTTTTCGCTCTTGCGTGATGCAACTCCGCGACCTGAAAGACAGGGAGGTTATAACCCTGGAAGGCCTGGGAACTCCCGAAAAACCTCACCCCATCCAACAGGCTTTTATCGATGAAGGGGCGGCCCAATGTGGGTTCTGCCTGAGCGGCGTGATACTGAGTGCCGAGGTGCTGCTGGATGCCAATCCGCAGGCTTCCGATGAAGATATCCGCCTGGCGCTGTCCAGCGTGTTATGCCGTTGTTTTTCGCATGCACGCATGCTGCGCGCCATCAAGCATTACCAGAGCAGGCGCGCATGACCATGAAAATCTCGCGTCGCGACTTTATCAAGACCTCCGGCCTGCTGGTAGTCGGCTTCAGCAGCGCGTCTCTCCTGGAGCCCTTAGCCACAGCCCAGGGGCCCTTCGACACCCATCGTTCCCACATTGATCCGGACAAGCTGGATTCTTGGCTTGCAGTCGCATCTGATGGAATGGTCACCGCCTACACTGGAAAATGTGAACTGGGGCAAGGCATGTTCACGGTACAGACCCAGTTGGTTGCCGAAGAACTGTGTGTCTCCCTGAACAAGGTCAAATTGATTCAGTGCGACACCGCAACAACCCCGGACCAGGGAACCACATCCGGAAGTCAGTCCACTCCCACCAATTTCAACACGCGGAATCTGGCTCAGGCCGCAGCCACCGCCCGAGAGGTGCTCGCCGGAATGGCAGCGCAGAAGCTCGGCGTCTCAGCCGATCAGCTCGCAATCGAAGATGGCGTCATCAGCGCCAAAAACGGACAGCATGTCAGCTATGGCGAGCTGATCGGAGGTAAACACTTTGACATTCCTTTGAACGCGGCGGCAAAACGCCGTTCACCCAACCAGTGGAAGGTGCTGGGCAAGCCTGTGCCCTCCTTGGATAGACCTGCTCTTATGACGGGCACGTTCGAATACGTTCACAACGTGCAAGTGCCGGGCATGGTTCATGGCCGCGTCGTGCGCCCGCCGCAGATCGGATCGACGATTGCAAGTGTGGATGAGAAATCGGTGCAGCACATCCCCGGGCTGATTAAAGTCGTTGTGCGAAACAACTTCATTGGTGTGGTCGCAGAAAAGCAGTGGCAGGCCGAGCAGGCAGCCCGGAAATTGAAAGTCATTTGGAAACCCGGCCCCGGCCTCCCCCCGCAAAAGGACTTCTATGACTACATGCGAAAGCAGCCGTCACACGACATAATGGTCGTAAACTCCCGCGACGTGAGTGACAAACTCAAGTCGTCTACGCGGGTCCTGAAAGCCACC
>DATDGH010000435.1:0-3322 GCA_036522215.1 Candidatus Angelobacter sp.
AATAACTCACGGAGATCTGTAGCGGCTTGAAGCCAGGAGATTTGGCCTTTGAACTCGACAGTACAGACGGTGCACCGCACCGTCTCCGCGCCGAAAGGCGCGCACTCTTGGCTTGCTTGGAGATTTTCATCCGCTTTCACGGGCCGTTCGGCCCTGAGTAGACAAATTACCAAGTTACCAAGTTACCAACTTACCAAATTCTTCAAGCAAATCTCTTCTTGTGTTCCTTCAAAATGCAGCGGTCCATTACCACAAAGATGCCGGCTTTGCGCGCCTTTTGCGCAGCCGCTTCATGCATTACGCCTTCCTGCATCCAGATGGCAGAGACGCCCAGCTTGATGGCCTGATCGACAACTTCAGGAACATTTTCCGAGCGGCGGAAGACGTCCACGATGTCAATCTTCTCCTTGACCTCGCCTAAAGACGCCACCGCCTTCTCACCCAGTGCTCCCTTTATGTTGGGGTTCACCGGAATGATGCGATAGCCATGATGCTGCATGTAAGCGGAGACGCCATGGCTGGGGCGAAGTGGACTATCGGACAGGCCTACAACGGCAATGGTTCTGGACCGCTGCAGCAGTGCACTGATTTCGTCGGAATGATCTGGAGAGCTCACAGGTTCATTGTATGAAGGATCGCATTAAACGCCAATATGCGCAGCGCGGCCAGCCGCAAACTAGAACAGACGTGTGGCACCGCCGCCCTCGGCGGTGGGAAAGCGACGCCCGGGGTCCCTGGCACGCCCGGTTTTGGCGCGCTGGGGTGGAGGCGCGGAGCGTCGCCGGTTTCGCAGTTGCCTTTCAATCGCACATCAAAAATCACAAATCAAAAATTGCGAACCCCAGACTGTCCGAGCCCCTTTTCGAAAGTCGGCGCAAAAAGAAAAGAATTCTGCTCATAGTAGTACATGGCTCCTTCGGGCGCGACAGAGCGCGCCCGAAGGCTGGCCTGACGCCGGCGCTATAACGTGGCGGCGCAGATGGCGACAGGAGTGGGGTTAGTGGTGGTTGTGGAAGAACTCATGGCTGAGCCTGTGCGTGACGATGGCTTGGTGGGTGAGGGATTGCTGGGTGTGGTGTTGCTGGACGAGGCGCAGTCGTTGGCAGGTTTCACATCGTGCCCATTGGCCTGCCCCAGTATCCCGTGCAGCTCATCGTTCTGGTCCTGAGAATTGCAGTGGTAACCGGCTGCCCGCGTTCCCCCGCAGCCGACCTGGATGCCCCCAAATCGCTTGCGCCCTTGGGTGACGTAGCCGCCCAGGTGCACTCCGGAAGGAACAATGGGGATGCCCTGAGACGCCGGATCAAAACCGGATGTGGAGGTGTACAGCCAGTTGCCGCTACCCATCAGAGGAAATGTGCAGTTGTACGTTGGCCCTCCACAATCAATGACAATGGGTGGTTGAGAGGGATCGGTGGTATTCGTAAAGGTGAAGACCGGCGTGACGTCAAAATGTGAGTTGTACGTCCCACCATCGGAGCTGGTCTGGGAGAGATCCAAACGCCCGCCGCCGTTCTGATTGGAAAGTGTGACATCCACATGGTACCCCACAGCGCCGTGGTCGGTCGTCTGAACGGTGATGTCCTGGCTGGAGGCGAGGTGAAGCCCCTTGAGCGACAGTGACGCGGTGAGGTTGTTGCCGTTGATCGTAGGCTGGCCGCGCGATAACAACGTATCAGCCAGGCCGATGTTGGATTGATCCAGGGGGACGCCGTTGAAAAAAACCTGGGTCTGGTTGGGCGTTCCGCCCAGAATCGTGGAAAGATCGATGTTGAAGTCGGGAAAATTGACTTTGGTGTTGTTGCCGGTGATCCAGGTATCGTCCTCGGCGGGAAGGTTGGTCTGTGCGCTGGCGCAAACGGTAACCATCGCCAGGAAGGTTACGGCCAGGATCAGGTACGCGCGCTGGTATGTTTTCATCTGTGCCTCCCTCATTGGCTTCAATGACTCCAGCGCAGTCTAGCCGAGCGCTTGCAGTGGAGGCTTCTCCCAGATTGCGAAAAGCTGTGGGACTGGAGGGTCCATGACACATTTCTGTGGCAGAAATCAGGTCAGTTTATGTAGAGCTTGTTTCAAAAATAGGGTTTGCAGGGGCACGGCTTCAAGCCGTGCCGTTAAACCCTTAAAAAATGTGGGCTTCAGCCCCTGAGGCCTTTGCAGTCAGCGCAGTATTTGTTAAGACGCAACAGCGCAGCGGAAACCAGGTCTCGTAACCCTAGAAACGAAACCGGATTACAGCACCCGCGAGAGATTCTGGTCCCCTGCACCCGGCAAAACGAAGTTCACAGTGATCGTGGTCTTAACCTCCACCGCGATGCCATTGAGGATGTAAGGCTGGTATCGCCATTGCCTGACGGCATCCACAGCCGCCTGCCGTAGCTGCTGTGGACCGCTCACTGCCGCAACGGCCGTGACCGCGCCCTCGCGGTCAATGGTTGCATGGATCACTACAGCGCCATGGATTCCGGCGCGCTTGGCAAACATTGGGTATTCCGGATCAACTTCCCTCACCAGAACCGCCTCGTGCAGCCGGGACTGCACTTCCAGGGGCGGGACCTTGTCTATTGGAATCGGATTTGACTGGGGCGGCCTGTAAGGAGAAGCGACACAGCCGCATACACCACGCCTGCCAATATCCACGCTAGGTATCTGCGCCACCGGCCCCAGCAAGTTGTTGATTGCCTCCATCGGCGTCGATTGCACTACCGGAATTTTGCTCGCCGTGTTGGGATCAATCGCGACCACCAGGGCCTGGGGAATGTGACGGGTATTCGGCTGCTGCTCGAGCTGATGCGGGTCGCCGGGCCGGGGCGTGAAGTTCAAGCTCCCCACCTGAATTCGCGGCCTGCAATCGTCCCACACATTCTGCGTGGCCAGGACGGCCGAGAGCAGCAGAATGCCGACAATCAGCCCATGCGCGGCGAGAGATAGCAGCATGGAACCCAACTTCCTCCACGCGCCCATCGTAGACGATCCCAGCTTTTGCGAGAACATAAAAGCCCTCCTGCTGATGAAAATACTGACACCAGCGAAAGCCCATTTGTTCCGTCTCCTGCGTAACCTCGGATGGCGCTTTGGGCGCCACCCGGTGTGTCTACGTTGAGTTCTTTGAAAATCCAGGCTGAACTTTTGCTTTTGATTTTGGTGAATACTACAAGCTATCTCATAAATGGTTAGAGTAACGAAATCAGCAGTTTTCGAAGCCAGGGGCTAAAGCCCAGAGTTGTGTGGAAAGCGCTATTTTCGCGGGTTCTAAAGAACCCGCTCCCCGGACTAAAAGTCCGGGGCTTCCACCCGCCGAGTTAGAAAACCATTTATGAGA
>DATDGH010000436.1:0-5137 GCA_036522215.1 Candidatus Angelobacter sp.
CAATCCTCCCTTTTTGGGTGGTCAAGCTGATATTCCATTCTGAGACGGTGTCAAAAGAAAGTTTTTCGAAATTCTGAGACATAATGCGGCTGCCGGCGGCGGTTGGCAAAAAAACGTTTAAAACGTTTCAATACAGATGCCAGCAAGAAGAGAGCGCTTGACAGGCTGGTCAGGAATGATCTTTACTTAAACGTTTGCATAGGCGCTTACCCGGAGGACAAAGGGTTTTTTGGGCAGAGATCCTGCTGGTTGCGGCGCGAACAGGAGATATATGCATCGTCTCTCCGGTTGTGTGCTGGTTCCATTCTTGATGCTCAGTGTATTGTGCGCCGGCCAGGCGGCTGTGCCCGCCGCGGGCGTTCCCGAGAAAATAGTTTTGGCAGAGAACTGGCTGTTGCAATCCTCCTGCAAGGTAAAAGCAACTGGCGAACAGATCTCCTCTGCTTCCTTTCGGCCTGCAGGATGGCACAAAACGCGCGTGCCCAGCACAGTCCTGGCCGCTCTGATCGCCGACAAGACCTATGCTGATCCCTACTTCGGCATGAATCTGCGCTCGATTCCAGGCACTACTTACCCGATTGCAAAGAATTTTGCCCACCTGCCAACTCCGGATGACAGCCCCTTCAAGTGCTCGTGGTGGTATCGGACAGCATTTGTACTTCCGGCGGATTTTCATGGAAAGAGCACGCGGCTGCATTTTGAAGGCATCAACTATCGCGCGAACGTGTGGATGAATGGCAAATTGATCACCGATTCCTCCCAGGTAGCCGGGGCCTACCGGACCTTTGATCTCAACGTGACTGAAGCCGCGAAGCCCGGCCATGAGAACGTGCTGGCAGTAGAGACCTTCATTGCCGAACCGGAAAATCTAGCCATCAACTGGGTTGACTGGAACCCGATGCCGCCTGATAAAGACATGGGCATCTGGAAGCCGGTTTATTTGGTCGCGTCAGGCCCGGTGGCGTTGAAAAATGGAGTTGTCTTCAGCAAAGTCGATCCCTCACTGGAGAGCGCAACATTGACCTTGTCAGTGCTGGCTGAAAATAATACCTCGCATCCGGTAAAAGGCATGTTGAAAGCTTCTCTCGCCGGGCTGCGGTTGCAACAGGAAGTTGAGCTGGCGGCACAAGAGAAAAAGACAGTAACTTTCTCGTCAGACAATTTTCCTCAGTTGAAACTGGCCCATCCACAACTGTGGTGGCCGTATCAGATGGGCAAGCCGAATCTTCATTCAGCTCATCTGCAGTTTGAAAGCGAAAGAGCAGTCTCCGATGTGTTGAGCTTCCGTTTTGGCATTCGCGAGATCACCTCTGAATTGGCAGACAAAGGAGTGCGCCTTTTCAAGATCAATGGCAAGAGCTTGCTGGTGCGGGGCGGAGGATGGGCGCCTGACATGCTCCTCCGTCAATCCAGGCAGCGGCTGCGCGATGAGTTCGCCTACGTGAAGCATCTTTATCTGAACACGGTTCGCCTGGAAGGAAAAATTGAAACCGACGATTTTTTCGATTTGGCAGATGAACAAGGCATATTGGTAATGGCCGGCTGGTGCTGTTGCGATATCTGGGAGGAGTGGGACAAGTGGCAGCCGGAAAATCATCACGTTGCTACCGAATCCTTGCGCAGCCAGGCACTGCGGTTGCGCAGCCATCCAAGTGTGCTTGTCTGGCTGTATGGAAGTGATAATCCTCCACCCCCTGAGGTCGAGCGCGAATACCTGGACATCCTGAAAGAAACGGAATGGCCCAACCCGGCAATCTCTTCGGCTTCAGGAACGGCCACCACAGTTACCGGCGCTTCCGGAGTAAAGATGACTGGACCTTACCAGTACATCCCGCCTTCCTATTGGCTGAACCAGACAGCAACAGGCGCGAAGTATGGCGGCGCCTTTGGTTTTAATACGGAGACCAGCCCCGGGCCGGCAGTTCCTCCTTTGGACTCGCTCGAGAAAATGTTGCCCAAAGATCATTTTTGGCCGATGGATGACGTGTGGAACTACCATGCCGGAAGCCAGGAATTCAAAAACCTGGATATCTACAGCAAGGCGATGGATGCGACTTATGGCAAGCCGAGTGACTTACACGATTATCTTCGTAAATCTCAGGCCATGGCTTACGACGGTGAACGCGCGATGTTTGAGGCTTATCGTCGCAACAAATACTCTTCCACCGGAGTGATCCAATGGATGCTGAACAATGCATGGCCTTCCACCATCTGGCATCTCTACGATTATTTTCTCGAACCCGCAGGCGGATATTTTGGAGCGCGCAAGGCCAATGAAACTGTTCATGTCCAGTTTTCCTACGATGACCGCAGTGTTGTTCTGGTCAACGCACAGCAGCGACCGCTTAGCGGATTGAAGGTCACTGCTGAGCTTTATGGCTTTGACTTGCATAGCCTGTTTTCAAAGGACGTGACCGTGGAGGCCGCCGCCGATGGCAGCGCGCGACTCTTCACCATCCCGGACGCCCCTGAGACAGGAATTTCCTTTGTGCGTTTGAAAGTGCAGAACGCACAAGGCCGAACGGTCAGCTCAAATTTTTATTGGCTGCCGGCCAAGTACTCCACGTTTGACTGGGCCGCGACCACATTCGAATACACGCCTTCTCCCACCTACGAAGACCTGACGCAAATGGCAAGCCTGCCGCAAGTCAAGCTGAGCATGACTGCCGCCGACATTTCCACCGACAAAGGGCAGGCAATCCAGGTGAGGCTCAGGAATCCGGGCAAGAATCTTGCATTCCAGGTTTGCTTGAGAGTGTTCAACAAAAAAAACGGACACGACATCCTTCCCGTCCTTTGGGACGACAACTATTTCAGCTTGATGCCGGGCGAATCACGGACGGTGATCGCAACCTACACAGCAAACCAACTCCAGAGTGCTGAACCCGTGGTTGAGCTTGGCGGATGGAACATTGTCCCGGTAGTGGGTCACGTCATTCGACATTGACCCACTACCGCGTATCAGCGTCTAGCGACCCGCCGCGGCGGGTCGCGGGCCTTTAGGCAGACGTTCATCGCGGCAGCGATGAACCCACCAAGGGAAACAATGTATCGAAGAAGTTCACAACTGCTAGCTCTGGTCCTGGGTCTCGCCGCCTGCTTGGCCGGTGCGCAGGACGTTAAGCAGCCCGCCAGACCGACTGTGCAGGAGCGGCTTGGATATCCGGCAAGCGCGCGGCTGCTCATCATCCATGCGGACGACCTGGGGATGTCGCACTCAGTGAACCGAGCGACATTTGAAGCGCTGGAAAAACACTGGATCACTTCCAGCAGCATTCTGGTTCCCTGTCCATGGTTTCCTGAGGTGGTTCGCTTCGCGCAAACACATCCGGAGGCGGACCTCGGAATCCATTTGGCTTTGAACAGCGAATGGACGACATACCGCTGGTTTCCCCTCAGTGCAAAAGAGAAGGTCCCCAGCCTGCTCGATCATGATGGCTATATGCCGCTGGAGGAAACCACTGTCGCGCAACAGGCCAAGGCTCCGGAAGTGGCGTTGGAGCTGCAGGCACAAATTGACCGTGCATTGGCCGCAGGCATTCACATTTCTCATCTCGATACCCACATGACGGCGCTGGTCGGGTCGTCCGAACTGTTCCGCGTGTATCAGCAGATGGGCCAGAAATACCGCTTGCCTATTCTGGTGGGTAATTACAGGACTCCTCAAGGTGCTGTTCTGGCAGCACCAGAAAACCTGGTGCAAGCTGTGATTGGAATCGATCCCGGAGTGCCTCCGGGCGGGTGGCTCAATTGGTACGAAAAAACTCTGGCCGCGCTCAGTCCCGGTGTCTACGAGTTGATTGTTCACCTGGGTTACGACGATGAGGAGATGCGAGGCGCAACATCCGATCATCCGGACTGGGGCGCAGGCTGGCGGCAACTCGATCTGGACATGGTTAAGAGTGACGCCTTCCAAAAATTCCTGCGCGAGCAGGGATTCATTTTGATTACCTGGAAAGACCTCGCCAAGGCATTGCAATCCACGGCATCAAGCGCTCACTGATCATCTCTGTGTTCTGGCGCTATGTTTTTTTAGTTTACCTCGAAGCGAAGCGAGAGGTCCCTACTGCCATATAAATCGCATGGGACTGCATTTTTGAAGGATCACACTTATCTCCGAAAATGCTATAACCTGGATTTCTTCGTTTTTTGCGCAAATGTTCCTGTGCCTGCCTCTGATTTTCCCTTTGCTTCTCCTCTGTAGTACTAACCGCTAATTTTCTCCCTTTCTTGCGCAAATTTCTGTCGCTTTTCCTTTGCCTTCTCATTTCCTTTAAATTCGCGTTCATTCGCGTTGATTCGCGGCTAGAAAAGGCTTTGATCTGCGTACATCTCGCGGAAATCTGCGGCAAATTTTGGTTGTGGCTCCGCTACGCTGTGTCCCTCCATTTTCTTCTTGTCCTTCAGTGGTAGGGTTCTGATTTTGATCTTCACTTTTTTCATTTTTCTCCGCGCCTCCGTGCCTTCGTGTCTCCGTCGTGGATTTTGGTTTTTGGTTGTGGGCTCCGTTGCGCTCTGTCCGTTGTGGATTTTGCTTTTCCCTGTAACCTGTAACCTGTAACCTATCCCCTGTTCTTCCTTCTGAAAGGAGCCGCCGTTGCCCGAATCCACTCCCAAGCCGTTTACCCGCCGTAGTTTCCTCCAAACCTCTGCGTTGGCAACTACAGGATTGCTGGTCTCCTCCGAAAGCGCGCTGGCCGCCCAGGCGGACGCGACTAAATTTGTTCCGGCGCCGATCGCCAGGCTGCAATCCCGGAAATCTGAGGCCATTCCGATTTCAACAGTGGAGCGTGAACAGCGTCTGGAGAAAGCGCGACGCTTGATGACAGATAACAAGCTGGATGCCATCATGCTGATCGGCGGAACCTCGCTGGTCTACTTCACCAACATTCACTGGTGGCTGAGCGAGCGTCTGTTTGCCTTGATTCTGCCGGCCAAAGGAAATCCGTTTTATGTTTGTCCGGCGTTTGAGGAAGATCGCGCACGCGAGCAAATAGCGACCGGGCCTGGGGGGAACAATCCTGAGATTCGGCTGTGGGAGGAAGATGAAAGTCCGTACCAGCGAATTGCCCAGGGATTGAAAGAGCGGGGAATCACCGGCGGACGGCTGGGGATGGAGGAGACGGTGCGCTTTGTC
>DATDGH010000437.1:0-9502 GCA_036522215.1 Candidatus Angelobacter sp.
GATGAAGCCATCTTCAATACGTTGCAGCAGTCCGGCTACGCGGACCTCAAAGAATTCGTCGAGGTTGCTGGCCGTGATGGCCAGAAACTTGACTCGCTCAAGCAGGGGATTGCGCTCATCTTCAGCCTCTTCGAGCACACGAGTATTGAAAGCGAGCCAGGAAGCTTCTCGATTGATGTAAAGCGATGGATCGTCGAGCGACCGAACCATATACCCAGGAAACCTGCCGAATGCTAGCAGGAGAATGTGAAACAGAGGTTAAAAGTCCATTGTATGGCAGGAGTCGCTGCGCCGAGAGCCACGATTCATAAAACCTACTAACTGCTGCTCGGCACGTAATCTTGTCATCGAGTCATCGGGACATCGGGTCATCTGAAGAAGCCCCAAACGTGGCACCCTTGGGACAAAACCTATTGATTTTAAATGGTTTAGCTAAGAAGCTAATCAGATAGACCAATAAATGCGGATAAAAATTGACAATATTTATAAATTATCGTTGACAAATCAATTTTATTTATATATATATTAACTATATTTAGTTTATGGTGGAGTTAGATTAAGAAATGGCAAATGACTGGCAGCAGCTAACGCAGTTGACCCAAGGGCAACCGATGGTGGTGGAGCGGGTGCGGCTGGGGGAGAGCGGCATTGCGATTGAAGGCGCTTTTGAGCTTCCTGAACTGGCCCGTTTGAGCCAGGAAGACCAGGTATTCATTACCGCGTTTGTTCGCAGCCATGGATCGATCAAGGAGATGGAGCAGATTTTTGGGGTTAGTTATCCGACGATCAAGGCCCGACTCACCCGAATCGCGAACGGCCTGAAGTTCATTGAAACCAATCCGACTCCCTCTCGGACTGAAATCCTGGAGCGTCTGGAGCGCGGGGAGATCAGCGCGCAAGATGCGATTCAGGCACTGGAGGCACTGAAATGATTCCGCTCATGGCAGTGATAGGTTTTCGCAACTATAACGGGCGTGGTTTCCGCTTGTGGATCCCGCTTTTTCTAGTGTGGCTCTTGCTCCTGCCGCTGGTGCTGGTGTTGTTGCCGCTGGCATTCCTTGCGCTCGCGTTGATGAAAGTGAATCCGCTGCGCGGCTTGCAGACAGGCTGGCAGATTCTTACGGGTTTGAAGGGAACGCACATTGAAATTGAAGATGGGAATTCTTTGATCTTAGTACGAATTTTTTAAAATGCCCTTTTTAAGGAGGAAGTATGAACGAGGAACGCCGACAAATTCTGGAGATGCTTTCTGCCGGCAAGATAACAACTGATGAAGCCGACCGCCTGTTGGCGGCATTGGGAAGTCAGCAGGTGGGCGGTTCGGCCACGTCGCCGGCGGAGCCGGCGGCGAAGGCGGCGCCCAAATACCTGCGCGTGATGGTGGAAGACCTGTCAGAGCGTGGGGGCAAAGGCAAGACCCAGGTAAATATTCGGGTACCGATGCAGTTGCTTCGCGCGGGCGTGAGACTGGCCAGCCTGATTCCGGGTCCGGCCCTGGTACACGCGAATGAGGCTTTGCATGAGCAAGGCGTCCAACTCGATTTGAGCCAGCTCAAGCCGGAAAACCTGGAAGAACTGGTCGACCAGCTCAGCGACTTGACCGTGGATGTGGATGAGGAGAACACGAAGGTCAGGGTGTTCTGTGAGTAGAGCAATTGGCAATTAGCAATTGGCAGTTAGCAAAAGCAAACCCAAGAGCAAAACCTCACCACGAAGGACACGAAGGAAGACCGGAAGGCAAAAACAAAACCGCTTAGCCGCAAGTCTGCGCAACCCTGATGCGATTATCAGGCTGTAGGGACCTCACTCCCACCCGTTGCAAAAATCGTCTTAGATCGTAAGTTGCTGGTCAAAAAAGCGGGGCGGGATTCGAGGTAAATTCAAAAAGCAAAAAAGCATCAAGGCCGGTCTGGCGACCGGCCTTGATCATTCAGGCGGGGCGGGAGAATGTCTATCTATCATCACCGATCGTCATCATCGTCACGGTCGTTATCGCTGGTGTCACCCGAGCCTACGGCCACAAGCCGCTGGTTTGAGTGCAGGCTGACCCTGCCAATGGTGCGATAGTCACCTAATCCGTTCTTAGGTTTCTGGGTATGGTAGCCGGCGAAGACGACTGTGATGTTGTTGTCTTCGAATCGGGTAGCGCTGGGTGCATATACCCGGCCCTCAAAGAATCCCATGGTGTCGCCTACGACCGGCGTGTGAGCGGGAATGGTGACCATGCTGGTTCCCGGACCAGTTGCAGGAACTCCCTGAGCATTGAGGGACAGAGTGGCGGGGAAAACGGAGGCGATGGGGTGGTTGATTCCATTGACCACGTGCCAGTGAATCAGATCGCGGGATTCGGCATAGCCAATGTAGTGGAATGAGTCCGAGTCGGCGTCTATGCAGTTGCCGCCTGAGAACAGCAGACCGAAGCGGCCGTCCTCCAGCTTGATAATCGTTCCTGCCGTGGCCAGCCAACGGGTACCGGTGAGGGAAACGGTGGTGGGATCGTGCAATCCCTGCAGAGCACCCAGGTCTTTGAAATTCACGCCATCGGTAGTTGAAGCCAGGCGCAGGAACGTAATGTCATCGTTGGGAGCGAGACCGCCATTGGCAGCGTAGAAATTTGCCCAGAAGGTGTTGCATTGCTGCGACGCGGGGAAAGCGGTATTACCGGTGTTGTCGCCGCTGAGAATCTTCTGCTCGTAAATGATGGTGAGGGGATTGCTGCCGGGAACCACGCCCAGAATGCCATCCGGATTCAGCAGTCCGTGGGTGTGGAATGCAGGCTCGGGATCGCCGGGGGTCTCATCGGTGGGAGCGTCATCAAGGTCAGGCGCGCCGTTCAAGGGATTGCCGGGTTGTTGTGTCAGGTCGTGGATTACCAGATCATCCACGTCAATGTGGCCGGCGGCGCGGATCAAGGTGTAAAGGTAAGTGTGGCCGGCAATCTTGATTACGAATTGATGGCCCTGACCATCATCATCTCCGTTGTCGGCATTGTTTCCACCCTGGGCATCCTTTTCACCGTCAGGCTCTTTGTTGGCCTGGTCAGGGCAATGCTTTCTCAATTGCAGGGACAAATGCTGGAAGGTCCAGGTAAATCCGGCATCGTTGGAAACGGCGGCTGCGACGGCTTCATCCGTATCCTTCGGTCTCCAGTCAAAATATCCCTGCAGGTGGTTTCCGTGGCCGACAATAAAGGGAAAGTAATAGGGCTGCATACGCTCGGTGCCAGGATTGCCAATCTGGTTTAGCTTGGCGTCGCAGTAGCCGACGGATTTCAGACCATTGGCAGCGCCTGACTGCTCCAGCGTCCACGGGCCGCCCTTGATCTGGGCTTCGGCAGGCGCGCCATTGCGCGTCCAGCGAACCGGGCCATCGTGGTCCTGGGCCAGAGCTGCGGTTGACAACATTGCCAGCAGAATTACAACAGCTACAGCAGAACCTTTCATGTAGTTTCTCCTCAATCTGAATTTTGTTGAAGTGGCGCTTCTACAGCACATAAGAACAGCGGCTTCCAGGAAGCGAACGCCCTTGAAGCCGCTGCTGGTTGAGTTACTCCCGGTCGTCGCGATCGTCATCGCGGCCGAAGAAGAACGGCAACACCTGGGTGTGTTCCGCGCGAACAGCATCCAGTTCGTCCGGATCGAGGCCAAGAGCCTTAAGAATGGTGGGGGCTACCTGCTGGTTAGTGACAGGAACCTTGATCCGCGCGGGGTGCAGGCCGGGCATGGACAGCAGCAAGGCGGTATGAAGATCGTCTTCGTTCAGGCCGCCGTGTTCGGCGATTTTGGAACCGCCGGTAAAGATGACGCCGATATTGGTCTTCAGGATGATATCCGGCGTGCGCTCGTCGAGAAGCGGGCTGTTGAATTTTTCTTCCAGAGAATTCAAGGCAAAGATTTCCTGAATTCCGAGATGGTTCTGGACTGCCGGCAAGCTCAGGTTGGCAACTACACCCGCGGTAAGAGAAGGGTCGGTCAGCCAGATCAGGGAACCATCGTCGGAGATATCAAAAGCTTCTGCCGATCCAACGGTTGTGGCCGGCTCGCCGCCGCCAATTCCTACTCTTTTCTGAACGTCGATGGGAGACTGGCCATGCTTGGCGCCGATGATGATGAGGGTTGACTCAAACAAGTCGTGCTTCTTCAGCTCACTGACCATGCGGCCGAGCGATTGGTCGACGAAATCCAGTTCGCCCTGCAGTCCCGGAGTAGGAGTACCAAGAACGTCCTGATAGCCATTTCCCTTAAGCTTCTGGCCGACGCTTACCACCTGGAAATTTGCGCCGAAGATGGCAGGCACGCCGGTCTTCTTGCTGCGATCATGGTTGAAGCCGTCGATCTGGTTGAGAATGGCCTGCACGTGAAGCGAGTCATAGCACTTGATGTTGTTCAAGTCAGTGAGCCAGCCATCGTCAGGTGTGGGAGCGGGAGCGTTCACTGGAGAACAACCCGGGAACTGGGGCAGTGCTACCGGAATGGAATTGATTTCGGGTCCGAAGAAATCGTCGACGCCGTGACCGCTGGGGCCGTTGGTCCATTCGTACGATGGGTGCTTGTCCGTCCAGGCGGTGCGACCACCATGATTTTTTATTACTTCAAAGATGGTGTTGACGCGCAGATATTGATGAGGAAAGACAGGTGCGCACCCGTTGTTGGGGTCGCGAGGCAGAAAATCAGAGTCAAGACTTCCACCGCCATTGAGCAGAGTGAGGTCCTGGTCCACGGATTCGTCCAGTTCAACGATGGTGCCGCCAGTGCTGGGGCAGGGCCCGGCAGGAGCGCCGAGAATGGGGTTGGTTAGTTTGGGCGGTGAAAGTTTGCGGTTGAAGCTCACGTCGTACCAGAGTCCGGTGGTGATGGGCGAGCCGCCTGTGACCAAGGCTGCCAAACCCGGGAAAGAGTCGGAGGGCTGAGAGGCAGAGGCGTTGGTATAGGTCTTGCCATGCTTGCTCAGTGAAGCAAGGGTTGAATTGGGATGCGCGGCAACATAGTTGGTAAGGTCGAGGGCGTGGAGTCCGTCAACACTGATCAAGAGAACATGCCTGACCCGGCGGTCGTCATCGCGATCATCGCCTGCGGCGGCCTGGGTTTTAAGAGAAAGTACCAGCAATAAGCTGGCTACAAGGGATAGCGACAGAGATCTAGATGGACGCATAAACAGGGAGGTCTCCTTTGTCTGGGGATTCTTTTGACGTAGAAACTGTAGAGTTGCTGAATTACAGTCAGGTGAATGCTGGGTTAATCGAAGATGAAAAAGAAGCACTCAGCCGGGTCGCTACGCCGAGGGCGTAGTTCATAAAAGCCACTAACTGCTTCCGACATTTTGGTCGTGTTTTGCAATCGGTGCATCGGGTCATCGGGTCACCACCACCCCGCCACGCGAAGCGCGCGTCGGGGACCCCGGGGTGATCGCGCGTGATCCGGTGATCGGGTGATCGAAAAGCAAAACAAAGTTTGTTACAAAATTTTCATCTTCCCTTCACCATTCCTTCGTAGCGGTTCTGGTGTAATGCTTTGGTCAAGAATCAAGAAGCCTGTGCGTCGGCTTAGCCGTTTATGCCCGCGCACTACAGGAGAGTGCTTATGCAATATGGGATAAGGCGGTTGGCGCCAGCCGTGCTGGTAGCGCTGGCCCTCTTTGGAACCAAGGCCATGCAGGCCGAGGGCAATCTCAACAAGGTCAAACACATCATCGTGGTGATGCAGGAGAACCATTCCTTTGATAACTATTTTGGAGCGCTGGCGTATGCGCCCGGCAGTCCGTATCACCGCCCTGAGCGGGACGACGAGGGCGATGGTGATGAACGCGGCAGATGCCGTAAGGATGATCATCGCTGCGTGGACGGTCTCTCCTGTATGAAGGACCATTCAGGCAATCTCACCTGCTTCAACTCCAACATTGACGACGATGGACATACCGTTCTGGCGTTTCACGATACGCGCCGCTGCGTGGCGCCCGACCTTGACCACGGCTGGACCGGCACGCACAACGAAGCCAACTTCAACCACCCGAATGACAGTTTGTTGCAGACGCTGAGCGACGGCTTTGTGCGGCAGAACGACGCTACTGAGCAGAAAGACAAGGGGGTGGAGAGCGCGACAGAAGACCAGACCATGAACTTCTACAACCAGAACGAGATTCCGTTTTATTACGATCTGGCGCAGAAGTTTGCCATCGACGACCGTTATTTCTGCCCGGTACTTGGTCCCACGTTCCCAAATCGTTCTTATCTGATGGCGGCAACGTCATTCGGCCATCTGACTACAGCAGAGATTTTCCCGCCGCCCGGCGGATATAAGCCGATTACCGGAACCATTTTTGATCTGCTGGACAAGAACAAAGTCTCGTGGGCCGACTACTTTCAGGATGTGCCGCAGGGAGGCGCGTTCCGTCCGTTTCCCGGTGATCCCCACTTCCTGCCGTTGAAGCTCTTTCTGGCGCAGGCTGCCGGGACGCCCGGTGCCGGCGATCTTCCTTCCGTGTCCTTTGTGGACCCGAACTTCGGTGTGTTCGGCATCAAGTTCGAGAACGATGAGCACCCACCGACTGATATCCAGAAAGGGCAGGCCTTTGTTTCGCAGGTGGTAAATGCGGTACGCAATGGGCCGTTCTGGAAAGACTCAATCATCTTTATCACTTACGACGAGCATGGCGGTTCCTATGATCACGTAGCCCCGCCTCGGGCGCGTCAGGGTAGCCAAAGGACGCCGGACGGAATCTTTCCCGGCAGCTGCGCCGATCTCTCTAATCCTCCAGCTAGCGAGCAGCCAGGCGGGGGAGCGGAGTGCAAGATCAGCCTGAACGAAGAAAAAGCCTTTTGCGCGGCGTTTGCGGCGAATCCGACCGGACCATTCCCTGACCAGTGCGCCAGCTTTGATCAGCTCGGGTTCCGCGTGCCGTTTATTGCGGTTTCACCATTCTCCAAGCGGCACTACGTCTCGCATACGGTCGGCGACCATACTTCGTTGCTGGCGCTGATCGAAAAGCGTTTCCTGACGGTGGACGAAGATGGTGACGGAGACTCCGACCGCCATGATGCGCGGCAGCACCTGACCCTGCGTGATCAGCATGCGAATACGCTGGAGGACCTGTTCGACTTTGATGATCCTCCGTCATTGGACACGCCGGTAACAACCGCAGCGCCGCCGGCGATTGACTGCACTCCCTAAGAATCGGGTGATCGCACGTGGTCGCCGTGATCGCGCGTGATCGGAAACAAAAACAATCGCGAACAGCCCGTTGTTTTCCAGCCAGGGCCATCGACAAAAGCGGCGGGCTGCTTCAGTCATTCAACTTCGGATTGATGACTAAGGCGGCCGGCCGCTGCCCGTTCTGCGAAAAATAAAAGAAACCAAAACTTGATGATTCCATACAGGCCTAACTGGCTGCCGTGGGATATGCTGCTCACGTTTTGGGTTGTTGCATGGCTCCGATACAGATATTTCTTCGACCCTGTATTCTCCTGCAGTTGCTTCTCCCTTTGGGCCTGAATGCCCTGGCCCAGGAGCCGGCTGGAGACATCTCCGGCGGGACACAGCACACAGCTGCGAACGCGGTCGAGTTGGTGCGCCGAGCAGTGGCCAACTATCAGGTTCGCGAATCAAGGACGGCGGGCTACACCTGGCTGGAGTACCAGACGACGCGAATGTCCTTTCAGCGAGGGAAGAAATACAAGATCTTTCCAGCCAGCAGATCCGATGGCTATGAAGTCATTTCTTTGGCGGGAAATTTCTATCGTCGCCATCTTACCCACAACGATCAACCATTGCCGGAGCAGGACGAAACAATAGAAAAACAGAGGTTAGAAGAGGCAATTCGCAAGACCCTTGATGAGGGTGTGAGACTGCAACCGATACGAGATCGGAGCATCCGCGATCAGAGCGTAGAAGTGGCCTATGCTGAGGCGATGGGGGCGGCAGACGCGCAACTGGCGGAGGTCCACTCCCGCGCTGCTGCAATAAGAAAGGAAATGCAGGAAACGGTGGCCCAGATCGGCGATGACGGAAGCATTCTTTTCACGGCACAAGAGTTCAACAGCGTGCTGCCCAATCTGAAATTGGACTTGCAGCGACTATCCCGTGACTTCGACCTCCGGCGAAAGGGTACGGAAATCCTGAATGGGCGTAGCGCCTATATTCTTACTGCCATTCCCAGGACTGGGCAGACCAATTCAACCGATGCCGCTGAAGATGCACGAAATTTTGAGATGCGAATCTGGATCGATCAGGCGGAACTGGAAATCGTAAGAATGGAGCAGAAAGCGGTCAGGCAGGGAGCGGTGGCTTCCAAACCGGACTATGTGGCCATGAACCCGGTGAATTACCCCGCGGAGGCGGTTGCCAAGGCCAAGGGCCTTCAGTACGACCAAAGCCTGTTTTATGAACCTGGGACGGTGATTACTCGAGAGTGGATCAAAGTAAACAATGAAATCTGGTTGCCAAAGAAACTTTATGTCCAAGGCAAAGAAACATATTCCTGTGCTGAAGTCTCCATTGCCGGTCAAGTACGACGGGCGGCTGCGCCTCTAGTTGTGAACTACGAACGCACATATTCCGATTATCAGAAATTCCGGGTGCATACCCGGATTTTTAACGCCAAGGCTCAATAGCCATGGTTGGTGGCCACTTTTAAATGGCCTGGTCGAGAGCCGGGACTCCAAAATACCAAATATCTCCGTCTCTGTTCCAAGCGATGTAGAGTAACCTAATAGGAGCGGCAATCACACCGCGGACCCTGTACTTGCATCTAAAATGAATACAGAGTTCCTGCCCGTTATGTTGCGGTACGTCAAACACGCGTCGTGGCTCTTGGCAGTTATTTTTGCCTTGACGGGGGTCCTGGCAAACGCGCAGCAGAATCCCAAGCGGTTGATCCTGAAAGATGGGTCTTATCAGAGCACAACGAAATGGGAAATCAAAGGCGACCGGGTGCGGTATTTCAGCGCCGAACGCTTTGACTGGGAAGAGCTGCCCAAGGACCTGGTGGACTGGCCGGCCACGGACAAATACAACCAGGAGCACGAAAAGCAGCGCACGATAACCGCGGCGGAGATTGCGCAACAGGATGAAGCGGACCGGAAAGCGGAAGAAACTGAGACCCCAACCGTAGCCCCGGGCCTGCGACTCCCCAGTGGTGGCGGAGTTTTCCTGCTGGATACGTTCCGCGGCCAACCGCAACTTGCTGAACTGGTACAGAGTGGCGGCGAGGTGAATAAACAGCGAGGAAAGAACATCCTGCGAGCGGCGCTGAATCCTCTGGCGCTTTCCTCCAAGCAGACGATTGAACTCAAAGGGCTGCACGCACGCATTCAGGCGCACGTGCCGCAGCCGGAGATCTTTGTGAATGTAGATGCCAGCAGCGATGGCAGCGACGATCCAGGGGACAAGGTGTCGCCCGCAAAACCCACTGAGGTGCAGCCAGACCGCTACCGCATGGTGAGGCTCGACCAGAAAAAGGACAACCGAGTGGTGGGCAACCTGAACATTGCCGTCTACGGCAAGGTGAG
>DATDGH010000438.1:0-2112 GCA_036522215.1 Candidatus Angelobacter sp.
CATCCCGAAGCGCAGCCGTGCGGCCATAAATTTTAGAGACATTGTGGACTTGGACAGGAAGAGCCTGGGTGCTCAGTGTGACCTCAATATGGTTTCGCGCTGGAAGGCATGGACGCGGTAGAACCAGCTTGCTGCTGCGGAGCATACTTGGAGGCGCACTTTGCCTGAATCTCCCGCGCACGAAAAACGCCATCTTTGCCCAGTTCGCCCAGAACCAGGGCCTGAGAGTTGTCCTTAAAGGTGTCGGGTGGCGGTTCTGAGCCTTTGTAAGAGACGCGCAGCTCCGAGCGTTCCTTGGTTTGAGGATCTACCTCTACCAGGGTGAAGTCCGCAAATGTGCCGGTCTGACGGATAGAGCCTGGGACCACGTTTCCACCTACTCGCAGCCGCTTGGCGTAGACGTCTGGTCCCTGGGACCGCATCTCTTTGATGGTGTAGTAGTAACTCTTGCTCTCCTGCACGCCCATGTAGGCCAGGCAGCCGAGAGACACCACAATAATACCGATCACAACACCGAAACGGGCGTATTTGGCCTGCTGCGAAGTCATATGTACAGGAAAGGTTAATCTTCCCGGCAGAGCAGGTCAAGTGATCTGCATCACACAGCTTGCGGCCCGCCAACGTAGCGAAATGGGCGGCGTATAATAAAGGGTTTCCCATCTGAAGGTGGCCCTCACATGAGCGCAGGCAACGGCAAGAACGGCAGCACCAACGGATCACGACCCAGGGTCCGCGAAGAATGGGTCAGCAGAAGGCGCGCCGAGGCGGCCCGTACTGGTGACGATAATTTTTCTCAAATGCACTTCGCCCGTCAGGGGCTGGTCACGGAAGAAATGCTCTACGTCGCTGACCGGGAGAAGGTCTCTCCCCAGACCATCCGCGATGAAGTGGCGGTCGGCCGCATGATTATTCCCGCCAACATCAATCATCCCGAACTGGAGCCCATGTGCATTGGGGTGGAGTCGCTGTGCAAAGTCAATGCCAACATCGGCAATTCTGCCATTACCTCCAATGTGGATGAGGAGTTGCGGAAGCTCCACGCGGCCGTCCATTTTGGTGCGGATACGGTGATGGACCTCTCCACCGGCGGCGGCATCCATGATATTCGCGAGGCCATCCTGCGACACTCTCCGGTGCCCATCGGCACGGTGCCCATTTATGAAGCGGTATCGCGCGTGAAACGCATTGAAGATCTGAGCGCCGGCCTGATGCTGGAGGTGATTGAAGAGCAGGCACAGCAGGGTGTGGATTATATGACCATCCATGCCGGTGTGCTGGTGCAGTATCTGCCGCTGATCTCCAAACGCATTACTGGGATTGTGAGCCGGGGCGGAGCCATCCTGGCACAGTGGATGGCCCACCATCACAAACAAAATTTTCTCTACGAACGCTTTGACGACATCACCGAAATCATGAAGAAATATGACGTCTCCTACTCTCTGGGTGACGGACTGCGTCCCGGATGCGTTGCAGACGCCAGCGATGAAGCGCAGTTTTCCGAACTGCGCACGCTGGGCGAGCTGACCAAAAAAGCCTGGGAGAGCGATGTCCAGGTGATGATTGAAGGGCCGGGCCATGTGCCGCTCGACAAGATCAAAGAGCAGGTGGAAAAGGAAGTAGAGTGGTGCTATAGCGCGCCGTTCTACACTCTGGGGCCGCTGGTTACAGACATTGCTCCCGGGTACGACCACATTACCTCAGCTATTGGAGCGGCCATGATCGGCTGGCATGGCGCTTCCATGCTGTGCTACGTGACGCCCAAAGAGCATCTGGGACTGCCGAATCGCGAGGATGTCAAGCAGGGCATCATCGCGTATAAGATTGCGGCGCACGCGGCGGATCTGGCGCGGCATCGGCCGGGCGCGCGGGATCGCGATGACGCGCTGTCACGGGCGCGGTATAGCTTCGACTGGAACAGCCAGTTCGAGTTGTCGCTCGATCCGGAGACGGCGCGGGCGATGCACGACGAGACGCTGCCGCAAGAAGTCTTCAAGTCGGCGAAGTTCTGCTCGATGTGCGGGCCCAAGTTCTGCTCCATGCGCATCACCCAGGACATCCACGGCGCGCCCAAGCAGCCGGGCCTGCCGGTCGTGTCGTGAGCGGCCTCGTACC
>DATDGH010000439.1:0-19923 GCA_036522215.1 Candidatus Angelobacter sp.
CCTCTGCATCCGGCTGGAAAAAAGCCCGCTACAGAAAGACACGAAGCCTGAGTGACAGGAGCACTGCGCCAAAGCGCCCCGTTTAGGGCTCCTGCTTCCCGCCGGACTTGGGCATGACGCTGCCGTCCAAAGCGTTGACCAGTACGTACACGGTATCGGTTTTTGTGCCATTTTGCTGCAGGATTGAGATGAAGTAGGTCGGTGGGCCGCCGGGCTCCCCGATCAGCCGCGCCGCCACCACGGTCCCCGGCGCCTCGTGCTGCGCGATCTGCATGGCCTGGTCGATGGTGATCTTCGCCTGGCGCGCAAGTTCTGCCTGGCGTTGGCTGCGCTCCTCTCGCTCGGCGCGCTCCCGCTTCTCCCGTGCGACGCGTTCCTGCTCGGAGGGTTCGCCGGCCTGGGCATCGCCGCCGTTACCTTCAGCCCGTTCACGCAATCGGGCCTGCACGTTCTGCGGTTTCTCAGCCAGGCCTGATGACGCTTCGCTGCCCAGTACGCGAGCGCGGTATTGGCCTTGCGGCCCAAGAGCGACGATCTTCAGCCGGCGGTCACCGACAGTTACCACGTCACCTACCTTGGGTGCGTGAACCTGCGATGCGATCACGGGTCCATCGGGAGTCAAGATCGTTATAGTTTCCGCGGCCGCTTGCGGCTGTTCATTGGATAGGGATACAGGCGCAACGCTTCCGGTCTGGCCTGTGGCTCCCGCGAGGGCGGGCTGGTGGATGACAACCCGCACCGCGAATGGCGCGGCGGCGAGGCAGGGCACGACAAACAACAATGTGGCAACGAGCAGCAGCGCGCCCGGGCGCCGCAGTCTCGGGGATGAATGTTTCAAAATGCTCATGATGCGTTCCTCCAATATGTCTGCGTCGGCAATGCCGACCGTGATGGTTGCGGCAGGACGGCCAAACGGGAGAGCAGCACCGGCCAGTTGTACGAGCGATTGCGCATAAATGCGCGCTTCCAACAGCTGTTCCGTTACCATCTCATCGCAGCTCAACTCGCGCGTTTGCCGGATGCGGCGCAGCACCAGCCTTATTGCGGGATGAAACCATAACGGCAGGGAAACGAATTCGTAGACCAGGTTCAACAGGTAATCGCGCCGGGCAATGTGCGCTGACTCGTGGCCCAGTGCGCAGATGAGCAGATCGGCGTCATCGTCATCCAACAGGCCCTCGGGCAGCACCAGGACCGGATGAACCGTTCCGGCAGTTATCGGCACAGCTACCTCCGGCGACGACAACACAGCAACCGGACCCAGGCCGAACACCTGCCGGCAGCAAGCCAGCGCCTCCGCAGCCCGCGGTGACAATTCAATCCTTCGCGCTGAGCGCAATACAGCGCGGGTTCGCCGCCAGGCTCGGAGCAGGACCAAGGCACGATGCAGCAACAAGAGCCCATAGACCGTCGCTATGGTCAGCGCCAGCGGTTTGCTGAGCGTCACCTTCGGCACGGCGATTCCATACAGCGTCCACCGTCCGGAGGCGTGTTTGGCCGCATCTTCCGCGTGCTCCCGCGCCGGCATTGTGGCTGCGCTTTCCCCAGAGCCGTGCTGGTCCAGGCCAATGGCAGAGGGTGAAGGCAACGCTAGGGTTGGCGGAGCGGGTGAGATGCGCAGCGGCGAGCTCAGCGCAAACGCAATGCAGGCTGCCAGAGCCGCCACCCACAGAGCATGCCGGTAGCGCGCCGCGGCGGACCGCAGCAGGCGATCGCTCGCCGAAACCAGCAATGCCACCAGCGTGACCTGCCACGCGGCATTTAGCAGAAAGAGCAGCAAGGTCTCATTCATGGTTGTTCTCGCCTTTCTCCCGCGTCTCGCGTACCAGCCGCTGCAGGCGATCCAGCTTCTGCGGCGTGAGCTGGCGGGCTTCCAGCAGGCTCATCACCAGGCTCTCGGCCGAGCCGCCGAACAGCCGTTCCACCATGTCACTCAGGGCCTTACACGCCACCTGGCTCTGGCTGACCACGGGCGTGTAGAAAAAGGCCCGGTCGCGCTTGGCCCGCTTTACCTTGCGCTTGCGATGCAGAATGTTGAGTACGGTCTGCACCGTGGTGTAGGCCAGTTCGCGCGGCAATGCCTGTTGTACGGCCTGGACGTTGGCATCGCCCAGGCGCCACAAAACGTTCATGATGTCCAGTTCCAGCGGTGTCAACTGCTCGGCTTTGGGACGCGCCATTGTTCTCCTAACTAATTAGGAGATTAGACGCGCGCTGCGGGGTTTTGTCAACTATGAAATTAGGAGTTGAGAGGATCTGCGCCAAGCCCGGATTTTGGTCACCACAAGATCGGCGGCAGCGGGGCACGCCGTTTGGGGTTGAGATTCAATTACCAGAGTCGAAGAATGAAACTGAACCTCACTGCTTACCGGCGACTTTGCATTCCTGTTTGAATCGGCGGGTTCGGACTAAAAGTTCGGGTCTATCAAAACAGCCATAATCTTGAGGATGCCATCCCGAAGCGCCCGTAAAGCGCACGCGCGTTTTCATCAGCGCGGGCGTAGGGCCGAGGGATCGGCTCCGCCCAAAGCTTGCTCTCGCCAAGCTGCTATAACTACGGTGGCTCGATAATCTTGAGGCTCGCGAGACAGAATGGGCAACACTCTTCTTCACCTACATCATGTCCAATGAATCGCGCGAGTTCAGCGGGAGCGGATTTCTCCGCCAGCCCCGAGTTCGCTCCCCTTCCTTGCGTTTCGGAACCCCAAATGAGAGCGCGCTCCTTTACGCCCGCTGGAAACGGTACGGCATTGGGGAACGGGTACAACAATAGGAGCAGCGTAACGTTGACTCCTTGGCTGAACGGCAATTGCGGGGTACCCAGCACGCGCGATCTTTGATTTCTCGTAGTCGTGGGCAAAGGACTAATAAGATTTTCCCCGGATCAGGTGCAGGATAAAAAGGACCACGGCGACCACTACCACAATGTGGATCAAAGTGCCGGCAATGTGGAATATCAGCCATCCCAGCAACCACAGAATGATGAGCACGACGGCAATCAGCATAAGCATGGTCGATCTCCAGTTCTTAAAATTACGCAATTACCCAATTACTCAGTCACAAATCTGGTTATGCGCCGGCAAGAATTCCCTGAGCGGGCAGCCCTCGCAGCGTGGAGCTTTGCGGCAATACTCTACACCTGTTCTTACAATCAAGGCGTGAAACTCATTGTAGTGCTGGGTCACTTGGCTGCGCTGCCTTGCGCTCATCCGCGAGACTGGATGCCGGGGATCCGTTCCACAGCGCGAGACCTGCAGCGATTCCGGCTTCACCCGGCTGATCTCCTGTTCAACCAAGGCGCGGACCTCTTCATATCCGGTCTTCGCGCCGATGACTTCGTGTCTCTCCAGGATTCTGTGCGTGTAGGCATCCACCACAAACACCGGATGGTTGCCGGCATAGAGCAGGATGGAGTCGGCCGTCTCCGGCCCCACGCCGTTCAGGGCCAGCAGCTCAGAGCGAAGTTTTACTGTAGGCTGGGCAAACATGCGCTCCAGAGATCCGCCATATCCGGCATCCAGGAATTCAACGAATGTTTTTAGTCGCTGGGCCTTCTGCCGGAAATAGCCGGAAGGCCGCACCAGTTGTTCCAACTCAGGCTGTGGGATCTCGCGAATTGCTTTCACGCTGAGCACACGCGCCAGCCGCAGGTTGGCAATGGCCTTCTCCACGTTGGCCCAGGCAGTATTCTGCGTCAGAAAAGCGCCCACAATCACCTCAAAACGTGACTGCGCCGGCCACCAGTTCTGCGGTCCCCAGCGGCGCATGAGCGCAACGTAGTAGCTACGAATTTGATCGGGTGATCGCACGTGATCGGGTGATCGAGTGATCTGAAGATCGGGACATCGGTGCATCGAATTACCCAATTACCCAATTCTTCCGATGCCCCGATATCCCGATATCCCGATTACCCGATTGACTCGACTTGCGCCTGCAAATCGCAAGCCTCGCGGCAGGGCTGGCAGTAATATTGGCCATCTTCACACAGACGGACTCCGAACAAACTCTGGCAGAAACAGCAATACTTCTCGCACTCACATCTTTTTTCCGGGAGTTCACACACCCCGCAAATGAAATCTTGGGCCATGGGCGGAGATTAGCGCGATTTCCGCGCCCTTGCAAGAGAACTAAGATAACGCCGGCGGAAGCCATTGGGTTTTTTCCTAATGCCCCGATGCCCCGATGCACCGATTAATGATAACCTGTTTGGTTACTCGCACGTCAGCGACGGCTTCTGTCTCCCTGACCCTGGTTTTGCCAAAGGAATCTATTTGTCTTCTACCGCGGAAACCGGAACATTGCGCAAGACTGCGCTGAACGGCCTGCACCGCAAACTTGGCGCCAAAATGGTCGATTTTGGCGGCTGGGATATGCCGGTTGAGTATCCCGGCGGCGGCGGGCTGATGAAAGAGCATCTGGCCGTGCGCACCGGCGTAGGCATGTTCGATGTCTCGCATATGGGGGACATCCTGATTCGCGGCCCCCAGGCGCTGGACGCAACCCAGTGGATCAGCATGAATGATGCTTCCCGGCTTCAGGAAGGCCAGGCGCATTACTCCGCGCTGCTCTATCCGGAAGGCACGTTTGTGGATGATGTGATTGTCCATAAGCTGGGCCAGAACGACTATCTGCTGGTCATCAACGCCGGCACGCGGGAGAAAGACCATGGCTGGGTGAAGAAGAATGTCAGCCGCTTCCGTTGCCATGCTGACGATGTCGGAGATTACTACACGCAGATTGCCATCCAGGGACCAAAAGCTGAGGCCACCTTACAGAAACTTACTGACGTTGATCTCTCACCCATCAAGAATTACTGGTTCAAACATGGGACGGTCTGCGGCCTGCCTAACACCCTGATTGCCCGCACCGGTTATACCGCTGAAGATGGTTTTGAAATCTACGTCCCGTCCGATGTGCCTGCCAGCGAGCGTGTCTGGAACGAGGTGGCGGAGGCGGGCAGGGAATTCGGCATTTTGCCTTGCGGCCTGGGCGCGCGCAACACCCTGCGGCTGGAAGGCAAAATGGCCCTCTATGGCCACGAGATTTCAGACACCATCAACGTGTGGGAAGCGGTCCTGGACCGTTTCTGCAAGATGGACAAGGGAGACTTCATTGGCCGCGCTGCGCTGGAAAAAGGAAAGGCTGAAGGACTCAAGCGCATCCTGGTGGGCCTGGAAGCTGTGGATCGCGGCATTCCTCGCGACGGCTACAAGGTATTTGACAGTGCAAGCCAGGAAGTTGGCTATGTGACCAGCGGTTCCTATGCGCCGTTCTTGAAAAAGAACATCGCTCTGGCTTACCTCCCGCCGTCGCTGTCAGAACTCGGCACAGAAATTTTTGTAGAAATTCGCGGCCAGCAGGTGAAGTGCAAGGTGGTGCCAACACCGTTTTATAAGAGGCCAAAGAAAGCAATTAGCAGTTAGCAATTGGCAGTTGGCAAAACCAAACCTTTGGGCAAAATAGTACGCAGAAGAAGCGTTTTGGTTGGTTTTAAAATTACCAAGTTACCAACTTACCCAATTGCCAACTTTTCTATTGAAACGAGATCTGTCGGCTCACAATCGCACGCACGAGGAAGATGAATGTATCCCAGAGACTATAAATACACCAAAGAGCATGAATGGATTCATCCCCAGGGCAATACCGCAGAGGTGGGCATTACCGACTATGCGCAGGAGTCATTGGGTGACATCGTTTTTGTCGAGCTGCCCAAACCCGGCGTCCAACTCGCCGCCGGCAAAAGCTTTGGGACAGTCGAGTCGGTCAAGGCCGTCTCCGAACTGTATGCTCCCGCCTCCGGGAAGGTGGCTGCAATCAATGAAGCTCTGAACCAGTCTCCGGAAAACATTAACCAGGATGCTCACAGCGCCTGGATGATCAAGATCGAACTCAGCAATCCCAAAGAACTGGATGGGCTACTCTCGGCCGACCAATACGAAGCCTATGTGGCGGAAGAGAAGCAGTAATTAGATCGCGGCTTTAGTCCCTGAACTGGTAGTTAGGTAAATTGGTAATTGGGTAATTTGAGGGCGAGGTTTGCAACCACTAAGGTGGTTGATTTTGGCCAGGAGCCAAAAGCCAAGAGCTAAGAGCCAGGGTTTTTCAATTACCTAATTACCAAATTACCCAATTACCAAATTGCAACCAACACCAGACCGCCCAGGAGTGTACAAGCTGTTAGCCACTAGCTAAAACCATGCGTTACTTACCCAAATCTCCCGCTGATCGCGCGCAGATGATGCGCGAGATCGGCATTCAATCCATTGACGATCTGTTTGCACCCATTCCTGCCGAATACCGCCTCAAGCGTGACCTGAAAGTCCCGCGACAGATGGCGGAATCGGAGGTCATCGATTATTTTCGCGGGTGCGCGGAAACCAACGCGGCCGGATTCGCCGTCTTTCTCGGCGCAGGCGCCTATCATCACTACCGGCCGGTGGTGATTGACTCGCTGATTTCGCGGGGCGAGTTCCTCACCGCCTACACGCCCTATCAGCCGGAGATTTCTCAGGGCACCCTTCAGGCCATCTTCGAATTTCAGACCATGATCTGTGAGCTTACCGGCATGGAAGTGGCCAATGCTTCCATGTACGACGGTTCCACCGGCGCCGCCGAAGCCGTCATGATGGCCTGCCGCGTGACCGGCAGAAGATCAGCAGTGCTGGCGCGCAGTGTTCATCCTGAATATCGCCAGGTGGTTCAAACCTACGCCCAGCACCAGGGCTTGCCCATGGCGGAGGTGGGATTTCTCCAGAATGGCCGCGTGGACATGGCCGGCCTGGAAAAGAAAATTACCAATGAAACCGCTTGCGTCCTTATCCAATCTCCCAACTTCTTTGGGACCATTGAAGATGTAGCGGCGGTGGCTGATCTGGTCCACAAAAAGGGCGCGCTGCTGGCTGTTTCCATTTCTGAAGCTCTGTCGCTGGGAGTCGTGAAGCCGCCGGTGGAGGCGGACATCGTCTCCATGGAGTCGCAATCCTTCGGCGTGCCTCTGGGATTTGGCGGGCCATACGCAGGAGTTCTGGCGACCAAGGAAAAATTCGTCCGCCAGATGCCGGGCAGGCTGGTGGGAGAAACCCGGGACCGCAACGGCAAACGCGGCTTCGTGCTTACTTTGTCCACGCGCGAGCAGCATATCCGACGCGAGAAGGCCACCTCGAATATCTGCACCAACCAGGCCCTGATCGCCACCATGGCCACCATCTATATGACCGTCTATGGCCGCGAAGGGCTGAAAGAACTGGCGCAGCAGAACCTCGCCAAGGCGAGCTATGCCGCCGGCCAGTTCGGGAAAAAAGCGAAGGTTCTGTTTGAGGGCGCGCCGCGCTTCAATGAATTTGTTCTGGAGACACAGGAAGATCCGCACGATCTCAACCACCGCCTGCTGGAAAAGAAAGTGATTGGAGGCTGTTCGTTGCGCAAGTTTTATCCCGAATTGGGAAATGCTTCCCTGTGGTGCTGTACTGAGATGAATACCCGCGAGCAGATCGACACAGCAGTGCTGGCGGTGGGCCAATGAGAGGCGGTGAGCCGATGAATAAAGAAGACGCATACATCAAGAAGGCCACACGCCACGTCAACCAGAATGAAGGTTTGATCTTCGAGCGCTCTTCGCCGGGGAAAAAAGGTTACCGGCTGCCGCCGCTGGATGTCCCCGCCGTGGATTACAAGAAGGCGCTGGGGCAGGCCGCGCGCGAGGACCTGGGCAATATGCCGGAAGTGAGCGAAATGGAGATCATCCGCCACTTCACCCGGCTCTCAACCTGGAACTATGCCATTGATCTGGGCATGTATCCACTGGGCTCATGCACCATGAAGTACAACGCGCGCGTGAACGAAGTTGTGGCGCGGCTCTCCGGCCTGGCTGAGGCCCATCCTTACCAGCCGGAAAAAATCTCTCAGGGCGCCCTGCGCATCATGAAAACCCTGGCAGATTGCCTGCTGGACATCACCGGCATGGATGCCATCACGCTCCAGCCTGCCGCAGGCGCGCATGGTGAGATGACCGGCATTCTGCTGGTGCGTGCCTATCTTGAGTCCAAGGGCAATCCGCGGAAAAAGATCCTGATTCCCGATTCCGCCCATGGCACCAATCCCGCCACCGCAGCCATCTGCGGCTACGCCGTGGAGAACCTGAAATCCAACGCGCACGGCATGGTGGACATCAGCGCCCTGGCCCAGCAGATGAATGAAGATGTAGCCGGGCTCATGCTCACCAATCCCAACACTCTGGGCATCTTTGAGCAGGAGATCCACAAGATTGCGGACATCCTGCACGATAAGGGTGGCCTGCTCTACATGGACGGCGCCAACATGAATGCCCTGGTGGGCAAGACGCGTCCGGGCGACTTCGGCGTGGACGTGATGCACCTGAACCTGCACAAAACATTTTCCACGCCTCACGGCGGCGGCGGCCCGGGCTGCGGCCCGGTGGCCTGCAAGAAAACGCTGGAGCCGTTCCTGCCCCAGCCCGTGATTGTTCAAAAAGAAGACGGCCTGCTGGGGTTCGACTATGACCGCCCGCAATCCGTAGGCCGCGTGCGCATGTTCTACGGCAACTTCGGTATGCACGTCCGCGCCCTGGCCTACATCATGGCCAACGGTCCCGATGGCTTGCGCCAGACGACCGAAGATGCCGTGCTCAACGCCAACTACATCCGCAAAAAGCTGGAGACCGATTACGACCTGCCCTACAAGAGCGCGTCTATGCATGAAGTGGTTTTCAGCGACCGTCTTCAGGGACAAACCGGAGTAAAGACCGGCGACATCGCCAAGCGCCTGATCGATTATGGCTTCCATCCTTATACAGTCTCGTTCCCGCTGGTGGTCCATGGCGCGCTGATGATCGAGCCCACCGAAAGCGAATCCCTGGAAGAGTTGAGCCTGTTCGTGGACGCCATGAAATCCATAGCAAAGGAAGCTGAAGAAGACCCGGAACTGGTCAAGACCGCCCCCCACGCCACAAGAGTCTCCCGCCTGGACGAAACCGCCGCCGCAAGGAAGCCTGTGCTGAGATGGAAGCCCGCGCAGGCGAAGACGGTGGGAGAGTAAACCGTGGATCTCGCCACAACGATAACAGTCATGCAGGATTGAGATAAAGACGGAATTGCGGCAAACCAGCGCCGTAAGGCGCGGAATTTACTGAGCCCACCGCGTAAAGCGGTGGGTAAGCTTTAGCAACCAGACTGAGCCCTGGGTGGGGCGACACGCCTTTTGTTTTTAGCCCCCGTTAAGATCAAGCAGCCGATCCACGACGCGCAACTACTGTCTTACCTGAAACTCAGTGGAAAAAAACTGGGGCTTCTCATTAACTTCAATGAAGTCAGCCTCAAGCATGGAATCAAACGAGTCGTAAATAATTTATGACTCTTTTGCTCTAACTTTGCGTCCTTAGCGTACTTTGCGGTAAATCCAAGGTTTTGGCAGCTTGAACGTCATTTTCAGCTTTTCATAAGAACATCAAAACATTGGCCTTTTTGCAAAAAAGTGCATCCTTCGCAGGGCAAAGACAATCTGCCCCCTCCTCATATCCGCTAATAACATATAAATAATGCAAATTATATATATTGACAACATAGTTAAAGATATGTTCTACTGAAGATGGAGCCCCAGGGGCTGCCGTAGTACTTTGATCTTTGACAACTGAATATTGAAAGCTTTGGGGTTAACCCAGGGACTCAAGCGTAGCGAATACGCAGTGGGATAAGTGTATGCGCGCGCATCAACAGGATCGCGCGTGCATCGGGAGAAGTGTGCCTTGACCTTTGATTTCAAATTACCAAGTTACCAACTTGCGAAGTTACCAACTTCTTTCCGATTCGCCTCCGTTCGCGTCAACCTGTCCCCTGAATCGTAGGTAGCGCTACCAAAACCCTTCCCGCTACCTCTGCCGCTACCAGGTTTTCGCTGATGACAAAGGAGTTAGAGGCAAGGTAGCGGCAGTAGCGGCAAAAAGGCCTTTCCTGAAAAAAGGTCGAAAATTAGGCAAAATTGCACGACAAAAGATGCAGAAGAATTTCCGGCTTTTGTAAATCTGCGGCACTCCGCCAAAACACTGGACAGCAGTAAGAGACCTTTATGAACTACGCCCCTGGCGTAGCGACCCGGCTGATTGCCAAATGCTGCTTTACCTGCAAAAGGGCACAAGCAAAAGAGGCCTTTAAAAGGCCTTTCGCAACGGCAACTCCCTCAGGAATCAACGAGATACGCAGCCTTACAGCCTTTGCCCTCATTTTCGCAAAATGTTTATCAGGTGGTTAACTCTGCTGGTTTTACCCATCGTGGAGGGTTTTAGTTTATCCCGAGCCCAGAGAGGGATCCCTACAATCTTCCAGACTGTATCGGCGCGATCCAGAGCACCCTGCGTCCTCTGCGGTGAATGTCTTTTTTTGAATTCAACGGATAAAAGATATCTATTGGAAGCACAGGGAGTGCCCCGACTAAAGTTGATTTCCCAAGAGGGGCCGACTCATGAATACCGCAACCGAGACACCCACGTTTCCCTTCCGCATCGACCGAGTCACCAGCTCCAGGGTCCACGAAGTGGATTTTGCCACAGTCCAATTCAGCACCATCTTCAGCGACCACATGTTCAGCGCTGAGTTTGAAGATGGCCATTGGAACGACGGCTTGATCCGGCCTTACGGCCCCATTGCGGTGCTCCCGAGCATCAGTGCGCTCCATTATGGGATCTCAGTGTTTGAAGGCATGAAGGCGCACAGATCGCCTGCCGGCCGCATTCTTCTGTTCCGTCCGCATGAAAATGCGCTCCGGTTCCAACGATCTGCCGCCCGGCTGGCAATGCCGCCTGTGCCCGAGTCCATGTTCATGGAGGCGCTCCATGAACTCCTTCGCCTGGACCAGGCATGGATTCCACCGGCAGTTGCGGGCGCACTCTACATCCGGCCGATGCTCTTTTCCGTAGACCCCTCTGTCCGGGTGAAACCGGCTGACCGCTGCCAGTTCATCATCTTCACTTTTCCTTTTGCCGCATATTTCTCAGCGCCTGTGGATGTACTGGTCAGCGAAAAATATGCGCGCGCCTTTCCCGGAGGAACCGGCGACATCAAGCCCGCCGGGAATTACGCTGCTGCCCTCCTGGCCGAACAGGAAGCGCGTGAAGCCGGGTTCAACTCCGTTCTCTGGCTGGATGCCGTGGAGCGCCGCTTGGTGGAAGAATGTGGTGTGATGAATGTCTTCTTTGTGATCGGTGACGAAGTCGTTACTCCATCGCTGACCGGCACCATCCTGCCGGGCATTACCCGCGACAGCGTTATAACCCTGCTGCGGGAAATGGGGCATCCCGTGAGGGAAGATCTTGTTTCTATGGATGACTTGCTCAAAGCCTACAAACAAGGCCGGCTCCGCGAATGCTTCGGTACCGGAACCGCGGCCACCGTATCTCCGGTCAGGCGTATTCGGTATAGAGATGAGACTCTGGAGTTGCCGCCGGTCGGGCCTGGGAGTGTGGGGGCCACAGTGAAAGAGAGATTGCTCGCGGTGATGACCGGCCGCCACCCGGACACGCATGGCTGGACCGAAAGCGTCGAATAAAGCACAATAAAAAAGGGACGGACGCTTCCATGCATTATCTTCTGTTCTACGAAGTCGCTGCGGACTATCTTGGAAATATCTTCAACAAAAAAGAGCTTTGGCGATCGGGATGCGGCTCATTTTTGCCATTGACCGGATAAAGGCGCGCTGAAATCGCAGCCTGGGCGAACCCTGAATCTGGCCGCGCCCGAAGCGGAAGACGCCATCGGCACGAGACCAGGTGACAGGTGACAGAAGACCTCCACCCAGATCTGCCGCCGATGTGCGCTGATATCGCAGATCAAAACTCATTTCGACAGCGCCAAGACCGATTCAAACCAGCAAAGATGCTGTAACCTGTAAGCCATGTCTTTGCTCGACGATAAACGCGACGATCTGGAGAAATATGAATTCATGATGGGCGTTCCTCGCGGACGCCTGGCGATTGCCCTCGATCTCCTAACCGACGCTCTTATCCTGGTCGGGCAGCATGGCGTGTATTGCCAGAGCACGCGCCAGCCGAACAAGCCGGCCATGGACCTGCAAATTATTCTCGAGGCCCTCAACTCCTCCAAGGAGCTCATTGGCAGTGTGATGGAAGAACTGAAGAAATAGAAACCCAGGATTATTAGCCGCAAATTAACGTGAATGTACGCGAATTTGGCTTCAAATTACCAAATTATCAAGTTTCCCAATTACCAAAATTACCCAATTCTCACCGCCGGCTTAGCGCCAACCCTGGGAAGAAATCAGAATTCTGGTAACTGCCTGGCACACGGTCCCTGCTACCAAAGGTAATTTTGCGGTGTCTAAGGGTTCAGGTAAACTCAACTAATCATGCAGCTTCGCAGTTTTTTCCTGATAACCCTTCTGGGACTAGTTTCGCCCTTTGCACCAGCCCAATCCACCCCAACCACCAATTCCGACTCGGTGTTGCTGCGGACTATGCAGCAGGAGCTGGACCGGGCCATGACTGCTCTCAGCAAATCCGATCCCGCACCTTATTTCATCAGCTATTCCGTGGACGAAGAGTCCGGCCGCGTCATTGTGGCCAATAGCGGCGCTATTGTCGCGGATGTGGGACGGCGCGAGCGCTCGGCGGACATTTCTGTGCGAGTGGGCGATCGTGAGTTAGACAACACCCACGGCGAGAACCGGTTCAACGGCCTGGCCCAGACCAGCGTGCCGCTGGACGACAAGCCTGACGCTATCGCCCGCGTCCTCTGGCTCAATACCGACCGCATGTACAAGAAGGCGGCGCAGATCTACGTGGAGGTCAAGACCAAGACCAAGGTGCGGGCCGAAGAGGAAGATCCCTCGCCCGACTTTTCCAGCGAAAAGCCGCAGGTGTCGATTGGGAAAGCAAGCGAGCTGCCCAAATTCAATGAGCGCGAGTGGCAGGAGAAGGTCCGACGGTTCTCTGCAATTTTCAGCAAACATCCGCAGATCGAAAATTCCACCGTCATGCTCCTGGTGGACGCTCCCACACAATATTTTGTCTCCAGTGAAGGCTCACGGATCGTAACTTCGCGTTCGCTGATTCGCGTGCTGGCGCTGGGCAGCGCGCGTTCCGCCGATGGGATGGAATTGGCCCGATCCGAGACTTTCGATGCCTCCTCATTTGACAAGCTGCCCTCCGACCAGGAAATCACTGCCAAGATCGAGAAGATTGCCGACGATCTGGTCAAACTGAAGACCGCACCGGTGGTGGAGCCGTTCAGCGGTCCGGCACTGCTTTCAGGCCGCGCCGCCGCAGTTTTCTTCCATGAGGTGGTGGGCCATCGCCTGGAGGGCCAGAGACAGCGCGGCGAAAATGAAGGCCAGACCTTTACCAAGATGGTGAACCAGCCCGTGCTGCCTTCTTTCCTGAGCGTGGAGGATGATCCCACGCTGGCAACTCTGCAAGGCAAGGAATTGAGCGGGCACTACCAGTTCGACGAAGAAGGGCAAAAGAGCCAGCGGGTGGACCTGATTTCCAACGGAATTCTCAAGCAGTTCCTGATGTCGCGCATGCCGGTGAAGGGTTACATGCACTCCAACGGACACGGGCGCGCCCAGGATGGAATGATGCCGGTAGGCCGCCAGGGAAACCTTATCGTGCGCTCTTCCAAGTCAGTTCCCGATTCGGAACTGCGCGCCAAATTGATTGCAGAGATCAAGCAGCAAAATAAGCCTTACGGCCTCTACTTCGAAGACATCGCCGGAGGTTTCACTCTGACCCTGCGCAATATGCCGCAGGCATTTCAGATCATGCCCTTGATGGTGTGGAAGGTATATCCGGACGGCCGTCCGGACGAGCTGGTGCGCGGCGTGGACATCATCGGCACTCCGCTGGCGGCGTTGAACCGCATCGTGCTTACGGGTGATAAGCTCGATACATTTAATGGCGAGTGCGGCGCAGAATCCGGTTCGGTTCCGGTTTCCGCATCCGCTCCGGCCATGCTCTTTTCGGAGATCGAGGTGCAAAAGGTGGCGCAGGGCCATGAGCGACCACCGTTGCTGCCTCCTCCGGGCTTTGATGACCAGCAGGGCGATAGAAAGGAGGCACGCTAATGCGGAAGATTTCTTTTGCGTTGCTTCTCCTGGTTCTTGGTCTCGCGCCTTCGGCCCTTGCGGATGACAAACAAGCGCCGCCCAGCCTGATCTCAATCAATGATCACGGCGACCCGGTGTTGAAGGCCATGCTCAGCGAACTCAGGCGTTCCCAGGAAAAACTGCAACTGGGACAGCTTCAGCGGCCGTACTACATTGATTACCAGGTCACTGAATTGCAGGACTACGTTGCCGACGCCACCTTGGGTGCGCTTCGCACCGACCAGGCCAACATCGGACGCCTGGTGCGCGTGGTAGTCCGCATCGGAGATTACAAGCAGGACAGCTATTACGGCGAGGGCACAGGTTCCATTGAGATCATGCCCATGGACAACAATGAGATGGCGCTGCGTCATCAGCTCTGGCTGGCGACGGACAAGGCGTACAAAGCGGCCCTCACCGGACTCACGGAGAAAGAGGCGGCGCTGAAGAATGTAGTGGTAGAAGCTGAGCTGCCGGATTTTTCCCAGGAGAAGCCGGTTGAATCCATCCATGATCTGCCCCGGATGGACGTCAATCTCGATCAGTGGAAGCAGATGGCGCGTACAACTTCTGATCTCTTCCGCCGCGATCCAGGTTTGGAATCATCGGATGCGGCGCTGCACTTCCGCATCCTGAACCGCTATTTTGTGAATACGGAAGGCACCGTGACCCGCAATGGTGAGGCGGTTTACACCTACGCCTTTGAAGGCAGCGCGCAGGCTGATGACGGAATGCGCCTGGACCGCAGTCACGGCTACACCGTAGGCAAAGCCGATGAGCTTCCTAAAGCGGAAGAAGTGAAGAAAGATGCAGAACAGCTCATCAGCACCTTTGACGCCCTGAGAAAGGCGCCGCTGGTGGAAGATGACTATCATGGCCCGGTGTTGTTCTCCGCCGATGCCGCAACCGCATTGTTCGAGCGCCTGATCGTTGGCAACATATTGGGAATTCGCCCGGAGGTAGGGAGTCCGGCGCGGGTTCGCGGCGAGTTCAATTCCTATTACAAGAGCCGCGTGCTGCCGGATTTTCTCTCTGCGGTGGACGATCCCCGTCCCAGAAAGGTGGACGGACAGACATTGCTGGGCAGCTACGACGTGGACGATGAGGGCGTGAAGGCCGATCCGGTGACGGTGATCGACAAAGGAGTGCTGACCAACTTTCTGATGGGCCGCGAGCCCATCAAGGACTTTCTGCACTCTAACGGGCGTGGCCGCACGGCTTTGGCCAGTTCTCCGCGTCCGCAGATTTCCAATCTGATCTTTACCGCCTCCAACGGAGTGCCGTTTGAAGAGCTGAAAAAGAAACTGATCCAGATGTGCAAGGATCAGGGCCGGCGCTACGGTTATTACGTCGAGACCACCGGCGTGCGTCTTGCTCCGCGCCTTCTCTGGCGCGTCTACGTGAACGACGGCCACCTGGAGTTGGTGCGAGGCGCCGTATTCAATCAGCTTGATACGCGCACGCTGCGCAGCGATATCATTGCCGCCGGCAACGATACCTACGTCTACAACCGCTCCGATCCTCTTCCCAGTACGATCGTGGCGCCTTCCTTGTTGTTTGACGAACTGGAAGTCCAGCGCGCCAACCGCACACGGGAAAAGCTGCCGGCCTATGGAGCTCCGCCACTTTCGACCGCGGGAAAATGAGATGATGATGAAAGCCATTGGGCATTGGTTGAGAATTGGGTAACTGAGTAGTCTGGTAATTGAAAGTCAAAACAAACCTTGATGCCTCTAACCAAAATTGCCGCCGTGTCCGACCTGCCCTCCGAAGGACAGGCCAAAGAGTTTACTGTCGGCGAAAAAATCATCTGCGTCGCCAATATTGAGGGCGAGTATTCGGCCATGGATAACGTCTGCCTCCATCGTGGCGGTCCGCTAGGGCAGGGTACGGTGGAGGAGGGAAAAATTGTCTGCCCCTGGCATGGCTGGCAGTACGATCCCAAAAGCGGAGAGGCCGTCCACAACTCCAGCGCGAAGGTTGCAGTCTACCCGCTGAAGATCGAGGGCGAAGACGTATTGGTAGACATCTAAGTTGTACAGACGGTGCTCAGCACCGTCTCAAAGGCGAAGCCTTTAGCCCTCGGTTGTGAAGCCCTTCAATTTCCCAATTACCAAATTACCCAATTACCAAATTACTCAATTCTGAAAACCCAATCATGCCGTGACCCTCACAAGATTGGCTCTGCGCTACAATGAACCCTTCCCATGGCGAAGATCCACGTTCTTTCCGAGCATGTTGCCAACAAGATCGCTGCCGGCGAGGTGGTGGAGCGTCCGGCTTCAGTGCTGAAAGAGCTGCTGGAAAACTCACTCGATGCCGGGGCCACGCGCATCAAGGTCCAGATTGAGGGCGGCGGCAAAAAGTTGATTCAAATCACAGACGATGGCTGGGGCATGGTGCGGGACGACGCTTTGCTGGCCTTCGAGCGCCACGCGACCTCCAAAATCAAGGACGCCGACGATCTGCTCAACATCGATACACTCGGTTTTCGCGGCGAGGCATTGCCCTCCATTGCCGCGGTGAGCCGCCTGGCAATGCAGACTCGCGCCCCGGCAGAGGCCAGCGGAACTGTTCTGGAGATGGCCGGAGGAAAGATCCTGAAGGTGGAAGAATCGGGTCTTCCCGCCGGGACCTCCATCGCAGTACGGGATTTGTTTTTCAATACTCCCGCGCGCAGGAAATTCCTGAAGTCCGAGTCCACGGAACTCTCGCACCTGGCGTCACTGGTCACGCATTACGCGCTGGCCCATCCGGAAAAGCATTTTGAGCTGCACTCCGCCACCAATGCGATGTTGATCGCCCCGCCGGTGGAATCTCATTCCGACCGCATCTACCAGATTTTCGGCAAGGACACTCTGGACCAGCTGCTGCGCGTCTCCGCCCAACGAAAGATGGAGCGGGTAGGCATTCCCGAGCCGCCGCCATGGAGGCGTGAGGAGGATTATGAATCGCCTGAGCCGGGCGACATCCGCGTGCACGGCTTTGTCTCCAAGCCGGAAATCCAGAAGCTGAACCGCAATTCCATCTTTATCTTTGTGAACCAGCGGCTGGTGCGGGATCGCCTGATCCAGCATGCGCTGACGGAGGCCTATCGCAACATTCTGCCGCCCACGGTCTTTCCCGTGGTGCTGCTGTTCATCGAGTTGCCGCACGGAGAGGTGGACGCCAATGTGCATCCGGCAAAAACCGAAGTGCGCTTTCGCCAGCAAAACTTTGTCCATGATTTTGTGCGCGATGCGGTGCGCGCCGCCCTGCTCAAGGCCCGCCCCGTGCCTCAGTTCGTTCGCGAGATTACCGCCGTGCCAACAGCCTCCCCGGGATATTCACCCATTGTCCTGGCTGAGCGGCCAACAGTTGAAAACTATCTTGAGCAGCGCAACTCCAACGGGTCCCAGGAATTTGAACTGCGCCCCCAACCTGAGATGCCGATGACAGACCGGTTGCAATTCTCCGGCGCGCCGATTCCTGTGGAGGCCAATACGGCTATCAGCGGCTTTGGCGCTGTCGCTGCTCCGACGGTGAAGCTGGCGGAGAGAGTCGACGATAGCTGCGGTAACCTGCTGCTGGAAGAAACTGAAGCCGGCGCACCGCACGCGGCAGAAAACCCAGCACTCGATACCCTCAAACCGCTGGGACAGATTCGTGATTCCTTTATTCTTGCTGTAAGTCCTGAGGGCCTCTGGATCATTGACCAGCATGTTGCCCATGAACGCGTGCTGTTTGAGAAAGTCTTACGCGGACGCAAGGCCGGCGAAGGCCAGAGACTGCTGATGCCATTGATCGTGGAGCTGACCCCAGGCCAGCAGGCGGTCTTTGCCGAGATCTCGGATGAACTTCGCCACAATGGCTTTGAGGTTGAGCTTTTTGGCGCCCGCACCATCGCCGTCAAGACCGCGCCCGCGGGCATTCAGCCGGTGGAGATTGAAAAGATGCTGCTGGAACTGCTGGACCAGTTCCAGCGGGAAGAGCAGGCATTGAACCTGGAAAAGACCCGCCACCGGATCGCCGCCAGCATCGCCTGCCATGCTGCCATCAAGATCAATACACCGTTGGAGCAAAACAAAATGGAGTGGCTCCTGACGGAACTCGCCAAAACCGAATGCCCTATGACATGCCCCCACGGACGGCCTGTGCTGCTGCGGTATTCAGTGAAGGAAATTCAGAGAGCATTTAAGCGGATATAAAGAAGTAATTTAAATACTGAATACTTGTTATAACTGATGTGTGACCGAACAGGACCTTCAACAGCGTCGCGCGGAAATCTGGCGGACCAATGGCAATCCCGTCCGCACAATCGAGGACGCCAAGGGCTTCCTCGACTCCGTTGGCCTATGCCTGATGTATCCTGTGCGCGCGCTGCCTGCAGTGCCCACGTTTCTTGGGGCATGCGCCGGCTCTGCCACCGGCGTGCCCGATGCCAGACATGCCTTCGCCGATCCCCGCACGCAACCCGCCCTCGATCTGATGGTCCGGCTGCATCGCTCACGCGAAGCGTATGAGGTGAATCTTCTGCCGGAGAGCAGCCTCCTGGTGTCTGCGCCGCTGTTTCCCTCCGTGTATGCTCTCATTGGCGATCGCAAGCCTAAAGCCCCGCCGAAAACCAAGGCTCATGGGGCAAAGCTCTCGCCGCTTGCGCACAAGGTCTTCGATGTCATTCAGGAGCGCGGCCTGTTGAGCACCGGGCAACTGCGGGAGATCATCAGCGGTGAGCCGAGCGCCGCCGCCCTGGAACGGGCATTGAACGAGCTCTGGTCCATTCTGAAAATCACGCGCGTGGATTATCGGGAGAAAAAAGGAGTGTACTGGGACCTGCTGTATCGCTGGGCTCCGGAAGCTGTTATGGAAGGTGTGGGGATCTCGCTCCCGGAGGCGCTCTCCGAATTGATTGGCAAGTACCTGGAGGCAGTGGAGGCTGCCAGCCAGGAAGAGCTGGAGCAGTTCTTTTCTTATCTGGTTCCGGGTTCCAAGGTGCGCGAAGCTATTCATGCATTGCTGGCAGCGCGCCAGCTCGCACTGGTTACCGTCGGCGCCAAAACACTGATCCATCTTGCTCCTCTTGCTGACGATGCGCGGAGGCGCAATCATGGATAAGCGCGGGATCATCATTGCCATTGATGGTCCGGCCGGTTCAGGTAAAAGCACGTTGGCTTCACTGCTGGCGCGGCGATACAACTACGTCAACATCGAAACCGGCGCCATGTACCGGGCGCTGGCGCTGAAAGCCATGCGCTCCGGCGGATCGCTGGACGATGGGCCTGCACTGGCCCGGCTGGCGGCCAGCTCCCGCATTGAACTTGATCCACAACCGGAAGGAAACCGCGTGCTGCTGGATGGCGAGGATGTCACTGAGCGCATCCGGCAACAGGATGTTACCGATGCTGCCTCGAAAGTATCTGTGTATCCGCCAGTGCGCGAATGGATGGTGGAGCAGCAGCGCCTGATCGGCGCTGGTGGCGGCGTAGTCATGGAAGGGCGCGACATTGGCACTAAGGTTTTTCCCAACGCCGAAATAAAAATCTTTCTTGATGCAGCCCCGGAGGTGCGCGGCGCGCGCCGCTTCCTTCAGCAGCCGGCCATGAATGCCCCGGAAGCGGCAGTGCTGGCCGAACTGCGCGAGCGTGACCGCCGCGACCGCACTCGCGCCAGCTCACCGCTGGTTCCCGCTCCGGATGCGGTTGTGATTGATTCAACCAACTTGAGCCTGAAAGAGGTCGTTCAAAGAGCGGTAAAAATTATCGAGCAGACGTTAGCACGCAGTTTTCCGATGACCCGATGACCCGATTCCTTCAGTCTTTCTTTATCTGAATCGTC
>DATDGH010000440.1:0-14816 GCA_036522215.1 Candidatus Angelobacter sp.
GGTTGCCAACATTAAAACTAAAGACCAAAAAACAACGGCCAAACATTTAGCCGCAGATTACGCGAATAAACGCGGATTACGGAAATCAGTTGAATGCGAGAACTGCGAAATCTCCTCTGGAATCGAAAAAGCAAAACCTGAACAGCAAAGAAAAAGGCCCTTTTCATTTCTGAAAAGGGCTCGGAAGCAAATCTTATGCGCGCTGGGCCGCGACTCCGCCTTCTTTCACCGGCGCCTTCATCTTGCGCAGTACGAAGAAGGCGAGCACGGCGGCAATCAAGTCGAATACGATTGCGATCTTGAATACTCCGGGCCAGCCCCATTTGGGCACGCTAATCTTGCCGGTAAACGGAAACGGCACTGTGGAGATCACCGTCAGAATGATCCCGTAGGTGATGAAAGCCCCGGCAATGATGAGCAGAACGGTTTTGAGCGTTGCACCAATCTGTATGCGAAAGACCGTGGGTAGAAGGAATAACGCAAGGATCACGAGAATCCCGCCGATCAATAGCAAAACGTCAGCCCGGAAGTCGAAGGCCTTGCCTGCCGCCAGCGCCGAGCCGATGGGCACAAAGACTGAGGCTGTACCCTTGGCGGTGTAAAGGAATCCGTAGTTTGCAGTCGCATATTTACGGCCAAAAAAGTCACCGGAGAGAGCGGGGAAGAGCGAATAGATCTCAGCCCATCCGAAGAAGGTGAAAGCGCTAAAGGCCACGAAGAGCACCGGCTTGTCGGCGAACTGGATCAGGGCATAGATGGCAATGGCTTCAAGGGTGAAGGCCACGGCCATGGTTTTCTCACGACCGATATGATCTGAAATCCATCCCCAGAACGGACGACAGAGACCGTTGATCACGCGGTCTGCCTGAAGGGCAAAGGTGAGTGCGGGGACCGTCCACCAGAGAAAGTGGACGGGGAATTTGTCCACCTTGAAATCCGCCGCCATAGGCGCTAATTGAGCAGTAGCCATCAGACCGCCCGTAGCCACCATAGTCATCATCAGGTACATCAACCAGAAGTGAGAAGTCGAAGCCATTTCTGCTGAGGTGAAGTCCACAGGACTCTGACGTTTTTTCACTTCCTCGCTGCCTTTGATCCTCCAAGTTTTGGGCAGCCAGCCCGCAGGGGGCGAGGCCAGGAACCATGCGGCAATCAGGACTATGATTCCCTGGATGATGCCCCACCTGATAAAGGTCGCTTGATAGCCGGCAGTATTAATCATATTGGCGATGGGCTGGACGGTCAGTGCAGAACCGGCGCCGAAGCCCGCGGCGGTGAGTCCCGCAGCCAATCCACGATGGTCGGGAAACCACTTCAAGGCGCTTCCGACAGCGGTTCCGTAGACGATACCGGCGCCGATACCGGAAAGGGCGTAAGCGAGGTACAAGCCGGTGACAGTTGTAACTCTTCCACTTTCGATCCAGCCGACCCCGGCGACAAGCCCTCCGAGCATCACAAGAAATCTCGGACCAAACTTGTCAACCAGCCAGCCCTCGAATGGGACCAGCCAGGTTTCCAGCAGCACGAAGACGGTGAATGTGACCTGGATGATGGCGGCATCCACGGGATGTCCCTTTGATCCCAAGCCATTCTGGAGCGGTTTGACGAAGAGAGTCCAACCGTACTGATAGTTCGCCACCGCTATCATGCTGACGACGCTGGCTGTGAGGATGACCCAGCGATTAGGAACACGGAGAGAGCTTACATCGGCGGTTGAAGTAGCCATAGACAGCCTCCCTTTAGGAGATCAGAATTTGGGCTTCTACTCGAATCAACAATGCCGGTTCCGATATCTACAGCGACTGCTCCGCAGAGGTGTGCGGCGCCAAAATGGGACTCTCTCCGCCCTCCAATTTCTATTCAGGCGGATTGTCTGCCGCCAGCTCTGTGTGAAACGGAATCACACCAGGAACCAGCCACTTATCCCACATCTCATCGACCTTGCTCTGGAAATAATCAATATCATCTTTGGTAAAGTGAGCGAACCTTCCCTGCTTGAGCAAGTAATCCTTTACAGGCAAGCGCCTGATCTTACCAGCAGCAATCTGTTGCGTTCTGCCAGTGAGACGCAAAACACCGTCTTCAACTTCATACAACGGCCAAACGCCGGTGTTGACTGCCAGTTCGCCCATTTCGTGCGAGAGGTAAGGATCGTAATCCCAGCCCTTGGGGCACGGATCGAGCGAGTGAATGAACGTTGGCCCGCCGATGGACAGCGCTTTGCGGATGGAATTCATACCATGAAGTCCATAAGACATGCAAATGGTGGAGACGTAGCGGCAGGTAGGATGACCGGCCGCCATCATGGCCGCCATGTTTTTCTTCCAGCGGCGATGCATGATCCTCTTCACTTTGCCCGGAGTGCTGAAAGTAGTGTTGGCGCCCCAGGGCGTGCTCCCGGAAAGCTGGATGTCTGTATTGGCGTAGGACTCATTGTCATACAGAAGGATCAGGCAGTTGTAATCGGGATGAGTGAGCGTGGCTGAGATGGCGCCGAGGCCCATGTCAGCGCCGCCGCCGTCACCGCAAAATGCGATTACGTTAATGGGCTCGTTCTTCATCTTGCCCTTGCGCATGAGGGCCTTGAGCGCGGCGGAAGTGCCCAGAGCGGCCGAGCCGCTGCTGCCAAGCTGCGTGTGCATCCATGGAACCACCCAGGAGGTGCTGTAATACGTGGTGTTGGCCACGTACATGCAGCCGGTACTGCCGAGCACGATCGTCCGCGGGCCGGCAGCTTTGGCCATCATTTTCATAACCAGCGCAGACTCGCAGCCCTGGCAGGTCCGGTGACCGGAAGTAAAGAACTCTTCCAGCGGGAGCTTTTTTACCGACTTGAAGGGATCGAGTTTCTGTGTCGGATCAATCTGAATGTAAGTAGCCATATATCCCCTTTGTTCGTTTCTGATGGTTCAAAAGCACATCAGCAAAAATTGTTGTAACTATTCGCGCAATCCGATCCATTGAGTCAACGGTTGCTTCTTGCCTTCAGCCGCCTGGTAGACGGAGGCAGTGACTTTTTCCACGTCGGGTACGGTGACTTCGCGTCCACCCAGACCGGCGATGAAACCGAGCACCGGAGGCTTGGGGCCGGGCGCGGAATACAGCGCGCCGCGAACGTCGTTCACCAGCACGCCACCCAGATAGGGCGAACCCATGGAGTAGTCGCGGTCAATCACGCCGATGGCCTTGAACCGTCCCAGGCTCTTAGCCAGGGCTTCGGCAGCAAAAGGACGGAACCAGCGCATGCGCACGAAGCCGACTTTCTTGCCTTCTTTGCGCATCTGGCGAATGGCAACTTTTACCGGAGTCGAGAGCGTGCCCATGCCCATGAGCACGACGTCGGCATCTTCGGTCATGTATTCCTCGAAGAATGGATTGCCATAATTGCGGCCGAAGGTCTTCTCGAAATCCTTGTACGCTTCTTCGATGACGCCGAAGGTGCGTTCCATGGCCGCATAGTTCTGGCGCCGGATTTCCATGACCCAGTCTTCGTTGCCTTGCGGGGCCACGGTGATGGGGTTATCCGGATGGAGCAGGAGGTCGGCACGATTGTAGGGCGGCAAGAACTCGTTCACCTTTTCCTGCGAAGGAATCTTGACCAATGCCTGGGAGTGAGTGAGGAAGGCGCCGTCGCAACTGAGAGCGCAAGGCAGGAAGATGCGACGATCCTCTGCCACCCGATAGGAGATCAATGCCGTGTCCAGCGCTTCCTGTGCGGTATCCACCCACACCAGCATCCAGCCCAGATCGCGGACGGCCAAGGCATCATTGTGCTCGACGCCGAAGGCGCCGGGATCGTCCAGAGCGCGGTTGCCGACCATGGCGATCATGGGAATGCGCAGGGCGGGGGTGACAGTGAGAGCTTCCATGGCATACATCCAGCCCACGCCGCTGCTGCCGCAGAAAACCCGCGCGCCACAAGCGGAGGCATGCTTCACGATTTCAAACTGGGAATGCTCGCCTTCAGCCACGATGTACTCGCAGTCCATTTCACCATTGGCTACCAGCTTGGCAACATACTGCATGACGGTGTCATAGGGCCGAATCGGATAGGCGGTAATCACGTCCACATCAGCTAGCTTGCAGGCAACCGCAATGGCTTCGCTGCCGGTGATTAACGCAGTTTCATCTGTCTTTTTGTTTTGCTGTTCTTCAGCAACGGCCATCTGGGCCATGTTCTAACTCCTGTGCCGCCCCTTCCGGGGCTCTGGGATGTGCTTGCTTGCTACTCACAGCTTGCGCTGTGGGCTACTATTACGGCGCCCGCTTCGCGGGCTGATTACAAAGCGTCAACCCGCTAGCCCCGCTTTGCGATCTCCAGCATTTCCGGGACCTGCTCTTCATACTGTCCAAGATAGCGGAAGCCGTGAGACCTTTCCGGACGGGCTGCGATTTTTTCCTTGAGCCAGGTCTTGTAGCCTTCCTTGTCCTGCCTCCAGGCTTCCCACTGGCTGGAGTTATCGCTGAAAGCGGTCTCATTCACCATGGTCACGCAGTCCTTGACCGGGCAGACAGCTTCGCAGACTCCGCAGCCACAGCAGGCCTGCATGTTGGCGTCGTACAGATTTTCCGGAGTCACGTCGAAGCAGGAATCGGGACAGTGCAGCCAGCACAGCGTGCACTTAATGCAGGTATCGAAATCGACTACCGGGCGCATGGTGCGAGTCGAGAACTTCTTGAATGTGGGATTGCGGTCAGGCTGATAGCCACCTTCGACGTGCGTTCCAGGATCAGCCATGGCATGACCTGCAGGAATCGAGGGAATCGCAATGCCTTCACCCATCTCATGCCACTTGGGGAGTTCGAAAGCATAGGGCGTTTCCGGATTTCCCTGGTTGGGCTGGACGGTGACAGTTGTGGTGCGTTCGTGAGCGCGGGCTGCTGATTCCGCTTTCACCTGGTCTTTCCATTCATCCAGGATCGCGGCCTGCACGGAGTTAAGACCGAACAATTCGGGAAGAATGCGGGAAATGGCGCCCAGAATGCGCACGTCGGTGTGGTCGTCTTTGTAAACCCAGAGGCCAGAGAAGCTGGGAGTGCCTTTCAAGATGGCAAGCTGATAGGGATGTTCTTTGCGATGCGACATCGCAATCAGTTTTTCCGGAGCTTCGCGCGAGGTCACAATGAGGGTTCCGCCGGGCTTGAGCAGACGATTGACGGGCTGGAGCCCGTACCATGCCCACGACTCCACGCCTTTGCAAAGGGTATCGTCCACGGCAATGGTGATGTCCACTTCCTTGGGCTCATATTTCGCCATTCCCTCTTCCAGGGTCTGGTCGTCAGTGGCTACGATGGCAAAGCTCTTGGCGGGAATGCCATTGCGCTCGGGGCTATCACCATAGCGGCCGAAAGAAATGCCCGGTTTGCCCTCTTTGTGTGCCGCAAGCACGATTGCGCGGCTGACGTTCTTGGCAAGAGTTTTCTGATAAATGCCGCGATAAATGATTTCGATCGCGAATAACCGGCCCATTGAAACCTCCGTTAAGGTAAGTCTTCCACTACGATCTGTTCGATGTCTTTCAGGTGCTGCCGCATCGCTGCTTCTGCGGCATCAGCGTCACGCCGCCTGATGGCAGCCAAAATTCGGCGATGGCCTGCGATGGATTTTTCCGGACGCCCTTTGCGTTGCAAGGAGCGCGCGCGCGTTTCGCGCAGCAAGTCCATCAGAATGTCCAGGACCCTCAGAACCACACTGTTGCCCGAAGCCATGGCGATGGCGTAATGGAACTCTGAGTCCTCTTCAATGGCAAGCTCTCCGAGAGAGAGCTTCTCGCCCTGGCGCAGAAGAATTTCCTCCATCTCCGCCAGCTTTTCAGATGATGCGTGGGTGGCCGCCCGAGCAGCCAATGCCGGTTCCAGCATTTTGCGAAACTCCAAAAGTTCGCCCACCAGCTGCCTCTTGTGCGCCAAAATACTGGCCAGAGGCGTGACCAGCACGTCGGTAGAGATCTCACGCACCACAGTGCCCGCACCCTGGCGAGGCTCGACCAGCCCGATCAGCTCTAAACTTCGTATTGCGTCGCGGATGGAACTGCGGCTGACGTTCAGCATCTCAGCAAGCTCGCGTTCGGAAGGTAATTTGTCGCCAGGTTTCAGCTTGGTGAGGATAAGACGCTCAATCTGCTTAGCGACTTCCTCATAGACCTTGTTTTTCCGGATGGTTTCGAATTCGGGCTTGACAGCGATTTGCATCCAGAATTTCCAGAAGTGGTCCGCTAACCAGACCACGACGATTATTGACCTCCACGGCAGGCTACGTCAAGGTCTTTTGAGGGTAGCGGATAATTTTTTTTAATCTTTGCTGCTGCCCAGAAAAGATGCAAAAACAGCCTTGGTCCCGCAAGGTTTTATTCGCAGCCGCATGGGACGCGCATGGCGGCGCAGAAGCCTCAGATTGGGGATTCTGCTGTGCCTTTGTGGATGTGTAAAAAAAAACTTTACTTGACCGCCACAAGTTTATGTGATAAATCCGACCCCCAGGGTTGAAAGGTCCGCTTTTCATACCACATCGAGAGGGATATCGTGCTAGTTTCCGTTTCGAGCCATCGCGAAGGCCCGCTTCAGGCCGCTTTGCAAATCATCCAGAGAGGAAAAATCATGCGCTCGCTCACACCATGCCTGCTAATCGTGTTGTTTCTGATGGCGCCGCTGCAGTTGGCCGGCGCCCAGGGCAAAGAAGCTGCTGATAAGACTGCCGATTCGACGGGATCCGCCAGCAAAGAGGAGGTCGAGCAATTGCGCAAAGAAGTGGCGGCGCAGCGGCAGACGATCGAGGAGCTGAAGTCGATGGTCCAGCAGCTGGTTGAGGCCAAAGGGCAAGCGCCTGCCGACGCCGCTCACGTGGTGAATGCGACCCTGGTGCAGCCCGATCCGCAGGCCGCCAAGGCGGACCAGAAGCCGGCGGAGAAGCCGGCTGCGCCGACGGCGGGATGGAACGGTGAGCACTTCTTTATCAAGGCGGGTGATTTCCAGTTACAACCGTATGGGTATTTCCAAAGCGATTATCGCGCGTACAAAGGTGACGGAGCGCCAGCGGACTCGTTTTTGATTCGCCGCGCGCGGTTTGGGTTTCAGGGAAGTTACGGCAAATACTATGACTTTGCGATCCTGATTGATGGCGCCGCGAGCAATGGAATCAGCTTGCGCGATCTTTACGTGAACATCAAGCCTTCTCCGCAGTTCCAGGTACAGGTGGGACAGTTCAAAGAGCCTTTTGCCCAGGAAGTCACGACAGCCGTAACCAACATTGATTTTATCGAGCGCTCGATGGCGTCTCTGCTCTATCCGTCTGCGGCTACTGCCTATCGAAGCCCGGGCGCGACGATTCATGGAGATATAGCCGGCGGTGTGATGCAGTACTGGGTGGGAGCATTCAACGGCAAGGGTATTCTTACCAACAACACCACGAATGAACCGGAAGTGATCGGGCGTCTTCGCTTCTATCCCTGGAAAAAGCACAAGGACAGCATGTTCCAGGGATTGGCATTCGGCGGTGCCATCGGGCATGGGCGCACACGAGGACTTTCCAACGAACAGAGCTTCGCCACGACGCTGCCGGACGCCTCGTTTGCCCTGGTTCCAACGTTTACCGTGAATGGACCGGTAGAGCGGTGGAACGCTGAAGGAACGTGGACGCACGGTCCGTGGGCGATACGCGCGGAATACGACCAACTACAACAGTTCCGCCGGAACGTGGGTTCTGAGGATTTTGGCGGCGTAGGGTTCATCACTGTGCCCGCAGTGGTGGGGAAGGGCGGCTATGCGCAGGCCACTTACTTATTGACGGGTGAGACCAGACCGGAAAATGGAACGCCGAAAGTGAAGCACCCGGTACTGGGTCCCGAAGGGGGCGCGGGTCGCGGGTGGGGCGCGTGGGAACTGGCTTTCCGCTACGACAAGTTACAGGTGAAAGAGCCAGGACTGGCGATACCCAGTCAGTTTGTGCCGGGAGCGGTGCCCACTTTTGAGGGCCACGCTGACGGATTCACGACGGGCGTGAACTGGTATCTCAACTATTGGATCAAGTATCAGGCCAATTTTGCGGTGGATCGGCTGGCCCAGCCGAGCACTACGGGACAAGTGCCGCAAAACTTTTTTGTGGTGTTGCAAAGATTGCAATTCAGGTTCTAGAGAAGAGGCTTTACGCGACCCGCTGAGGCAGGCGGGCAGTAACGGTTGGTGAAAGGAAAATCGCAAGGAGGATCTTCGATGCGCTTCAAGACGGTACTATTAATTCTTCTCACTTTAGGATTCGTGCTGGCCAGCGGATGCTCATCGCCGAGCGGTTGTCCGGTGTGCGGCACAACCAAGAACGACGGTTATGCCCTAATCGATGTAATAGCGGTGCCGGAGCACAATCCTACCGGCGAACCTGGAGGGCCATTTAATTCCTTCGACATAAGCGTGGTGGATTCGGTGAACCACAGATTCTATGTATCGGATCGCATCGGACTGGATGTGGTGGTGGTGGACACCATCAACAACGTGGCGATCAACACCATGGGAGGAGCCAACGAGGTGGCGCAGGCGGGAAATAACGCCAGCGCGTGTGTGGCAACGATTCCACCCCTAGTGTCGGCGGTGGGGAACTTCACGCGGTTTGCCTGCCGCACAGGAACATTTTCGCTTCCCGGCGGCGTCGGCGCAAATGGACTCTTTGGCGGATTCTCAGGCGCGCAGTGCTGCGCCTCACGCTCCAACGGCGTGAACCCGCTGTCTTGTCCCTGCGGAGAAGTGGTCACGGCAGACGGCAAGACGCTCTTTGTGGGGAACTCCAGCAGCACGGTAGTGGTGTTCGATCTGACCACAAATCCGGCGACAGTGATCGCCACGATTCCTACAGGACAGTCGGCAGATTGGGACGGTCCAAACGGGGTGGCCCCCTGCATTGCTTCGGCGAGTGGGCGAGCATTCACAGATGCAAACTGTGGCGACCTGCGCGCAGATGAGATGTCCTATGACGAGAAGGACAAAATTCTGCTGGTGGCGAATGGAGATCCAGGATTTCCGTTTGTAACCCTGATTGATATGTCCGCGGTGGTGGCACGCACCGGCAACTGCCTGCCCGTGACTCCGACCAAACCGTATGGTCCTACGAATTTTCCGACCTGCATTTTGGGCCAGATCTATTACGATGGCGCTCCTGCGAATAACACTGCCGTGGCAGTGGATGATCAGACCGGGGCCGGGTTCCCGTGTCCTGATCCTTCTACTGCTGCGCCCTCGGGCGTGTCTGGCACCGGGGTGGGCGCCGGCGGCAAGAATGTGCCCTGCCATCACGGTCCGATTATTGCTGGATTTGGAGGAGCGATTTCTCCTGCCGGGATTGGCGGGTCAGTCTTCAATCCAAATAGCGGCCACTTTCTGGTGGCCAATGCGAATGCCTCGGGTGATCTGACTTTAGGTACAGTGGATGAAATTGATCCACGTATCGGGAATCCGAACGGGCCAGTGGTCATCAACAGCTTCACAGTCAGGAACTGCATGCCGAGCGGCGTCGTGCAAGGGCCGGGTAACAACTTCCTGGTGGGCTGCGCCAACCATGATGGCGTCACCTTCCCGCCGAGTGAGATAGTGATTGACGGTACTCACGGCACTGTCCTGGCTACGATTGATAAAGTTGGCGGGGTGGATGAGATCGCTTTTAATCCTGGCGACAACCGGTATTACGTCGCTGCGCGCGACATGCCCACTGGGCCGGTGCTCGGCATCATCGATGCGAAGACCAATACGTGGTTGCAGAGCGTGTCGACGAATGCCAATTCGCACAGCATCGCCGTTGATTCGAGCAATAACCATATCTTCGTGCCATTGCAGGCGGGCGCGCCATGCCGAACGCAGAGCGCGAATGGTTGTATAGGCGTGTACGCACAGCAGTGAACTGAATTCGTACTGTGGAATAGCCCGGATCGCAGAATGGTCCGGGTTTCTTTTTAGCGCACGTGCGTTTCCTGATAGTAGCGTTCTTTCCACTGACCGTTGCGCTTCAACCAGAGTTCGCTGACCAGCACTCTCTTGAAGCGGACCGCCGCTTTGGTCGGAAACTCGAGCGTGAGTTCGTAAGTGATCAGGGCGGCGTTGGGCCCGAGGGGAATTACCTTTAAAGCAAACAGATGATAGTTGTTGACCACGGACCGGTCGACTTCAGCCGCAGCAGTGGACTTTGTGCGCATTCCCTGGTTATCGTCCTCAACTGCGGCAAAATCATCGGCCAAAAGATCGCTATATGATTTTTTATCTTTCTTTTTGAATGCGTCCCACTCAATAGTGACCTTAGAAGTGAACATTTCCGTCAGCTGAGCTGAAGCTGAGGACGTAGCAGGGGACTTTTTCTGGTTGGACACTCCCTTAGGACTCGGCTTCTGACTCCAGGCCGCGGACGCCAGTACCAGAAACAGGGTGACGCAGCCAGCTAGAATTCGCATGTCTTTTTTTCTCCTCGGTCACAATCTGAAGTCAATTCCTGCTGCAACAAGTTATACCCTTGATATCATTGGAATCAGAAGTGCGAGAGTGGCGGAATTGGCAGACGCACCAGACTTAGGATCTGGCGGGTAAAACCGTGGGGGTTCGAGTCCCCCCTTTCGCACCAGAAATTCGGACGTCTGTTCCAGTCGTTCCGCACGTTCGCCGTGTGGCAACTCTTCGCTCCTGAATTCATGAAATTCGGCAGGCGCGCCGATGGTTGCGAGTGCCGTTCTGTACAAATTGAAACCTGATGGCGTATATTCTTCTTTTCAGTCACAGCAGGAGAGTCCGTCAAGCACAGTCTGAGTGTGCGCCCAATAAATTCATGTCAGGAAACCGCATCTCTTGAATCATCCCGCTCTCCTAAAAAGCGAAAAAGAAAAAGCAGGATCCGCGAGGCTGTGGGCTGTTTTATTTTTCCTGGTGGGGATGGCCGCCAGCGCCGGGGCACAGCTTGGGGTCCTGGATCAGAGTCAGTCGAGCCAGCAGAATCAACAGAACCAGCAAAACCAAGGGAATCCGCCAAGGTCACCATATCCCACGATCCCTGAGCGTCCGAAGGTCAACATTACCAACAGACCGGGGGACCAGATGCCAACGAATTTTCCGCAGGGGCAACTGCCGCCGGGGCTGGAGGTGATACCACCTGAGCCGGACATTGAGTTTCAGCAATTTGTGGCCAATTCACTGGGATACCGCTTACCCATCTTCGGCCAAAACCTGTTCGAAAACGTGCCCTCGACCTTTGCTCCGCTGGATTACGTTCCCGTCACTCCTGACTATCTGATCGGTCCGGGCGACGAGCTGTTGATACGAGGATGGGGACAAATTGACATCACGAATTACCACGCTGTAGTTGATCGCACCGGCCAAATTTATTTGCCCACTGTCGGGGCCATCAGCGTGGCGGGGATGCGATATGAGCGCCTCAATGACTATTTGAAGCAATCGATTGGGCGCTACTACAAGAATTTCGATCTGGATGTGACGTTGGGGCGGCTGCGGTCCATTCAGGTTTTCGTGGTGGGACAAGTCAGGCGTCCCGGCTCGTACACGATTAGTTCACTCAGCACACTGGTGAATGCGCTATTCGCTTCCGGGGGCCCTTCCAAGCGTGGTTCCATGCGCAATATTCAGTTGAAGCGGTCAGGGCGGGTGGTTACGACTTTTGATTTATATGATTTGATCGCGAAGGGTGATAAAACAAAGGACTCTCAACTCATGCCTGGGGACGTGATCTATGTGCCCGCGGTTGGCCCTCTGGTGGCGATGGCCGGAAGCGTGAATGTCCCCGCAGTTTTTGAATTGAGGGAGCACACTACTCTGGGCGAAGTGATCGAATACGCGGGAGGACTCACAAGCACGGCGTCGGGGCAGCAAGCCATCATCGAACGGATTGACGGGCGTCAACTACGGCGGGCGGATGAATTTCCTCTAACAGCCGATGGCTACAAACGCGAATTGCAGGATGGCGATATCGTCCGTTTCCTGCACATCTCGGCGAAGTTCGACAATGCCGTGACGTTGCGCGGGAACGTAGCTGTCCCAGGACGCTATCCCTGGCATGAAGGCATGCGAGTAAAAGATCTCATTCCCAACCGGGAATCCCTGATCACAGAGGAGTACTGGCGGCGCCAGAACAGCCTTGGGCAGAATCCCGGTAGTGACAGTTTCCAACTGGAAGAACAGATAGTCCGGCCGGCCCTGGAGCCTACCCAGCCGCAAACGCCCACAAGCCCGAACCCGGGCAACGCAAGCGTTAGCCCCACGACTCCCGTGAATCCCAATGTATCTGCGAATCCGAATCTTCTAGGGATGCTGGGAGGTGTTTCCAACAATCCAGCTCTTGCTGGAAGTACGGGAACGGTCGCCCTGGGTGCGAATCAGGCGGGCGCTCTGGGAGATCAGGACCTGGCGCAACGAGTGGGAAGAGTGGAGGCCCAACGCCTGAAGCAGGAAGAGCTCAAGAACCAGATAAAACGATCAGCAGCGGAGATCAATTGGGAGTACGCAGTTATCCAGCGGCTCGATCCGAACGATCTCACCTCCCATCTGGTGTCATTCAACCTGGGTAAAGCGATAGCCGGTGACGAAACGCAAAACGTTAGTCTGCAACCAGGGGACGTAATCACCATCTTTTCCCAGGCGGACATGCAGGTCCCCATTGCCCAGCAGAGTAAGTTTGTGCGGCTGGAGGGTGAATTCGGTACCGCCGGCATCTATCAAGTTGAAACCGGGGAGACGCTCCGCCATCTGGTGAAACGGGTGACAGGTTTGACTCCCCAGGCATACGTATTCGGTGCGGAATTCACGCGAGAATCAGTCCGCGAGGATCTGCAAAGACGGCTCGATGAATATGTAACCGGATTGCAGCGCAGTGTGGAGAATGCTCCTGCGATCTCACCGGAAGATCAGGCACGGCTCGGCGCCCAGCGTCAATTAGTGCAGAGGATGCGAGGGTTGCGGTCTACGGGTCGCATCGTTCTGGAACTGAAGCCTAATGCTTCGAGCGTAGATGATTTTCCTGACATGGTGCTGGAAGATGGCGACCGGCTATTCGTTCCTTTCCGTCCAGCAACAGTGAGTGTGGTGGGTGCTGTCTACAACAGCAATGCGTTCCTGTACAAACCCGGCAAGACCGTAGCAGAGTACATGAGGCTTGCGGGCGGAGCGACTCGCGATGGTGACAGGCGGCACGCGTTTGTATTGCGGGCCAATGGCGCCACCATCAGCAACCAGCATCAAGCCAACCTGCTGGTCAACAACTTCAACAACCTAAGGCTCATGCCGGGCGATACTATTGTGGTACCGGAAAAGCTGGATCGAGGCGCTATCCTGAGGGGCTTCAAAGACTGGAGCACAATCTTTGGACAGTTTGCTCTGGGTGCAGCCGGAATTTCTGCCTTGGGATTGTAAACAAGGGGTCTTCATTTAACGTGAATACGTCTTCACTTGACAAGGTCAGGCACGCAAGCGGCTTTTCCGAATATTCCCGCTTCAACCTATTTCCGAATTTCGGAGAATGCCATTTCAACGTTTACTGGTTGAGTGGCGCCCAATCCGGATGCCCAGCGAGGTCAGCGGTTCTGAGCAGGTTCCAAAGATAGCCGGTTACCCCGAGGAGGCGGACTCGAATGCTTCGGAGATGTGGCTTTGCGATATTGTTTTTGTTGTCGACTTTTGCTGCGGGCCAGAATGTCACACTTACAGTCCGAGGACCGTCGCCTTGGATTGATGCAACCGATCCAGCTTATGGAGCCATCTGTGATGGCAACCTTCACACGCCCGATGAGTCGGTAGCCATCAATGCCGCCCTGGCCGCAGCGCACACCGCTGGGGGCGGCACGGTGCTTATCCCTGCCGGAAAGAAATGTATCCTTGGCAACCCTCTGACTTTTGCGGGACCCCTGAACAACGTAACCCTTTCCGGAGGCACGATTGGAGCAAGCCAGCGGCCAGGGTCTGGGACCTCCGCGCCCCGTGCACAGCTTGTTTATACTGGCACGGCTTCGCCAGCGATCAAAATGGATAATGCCGGCGGAGATTCAATTGAGAATCTAGCTATTTATCCGAGCAATGCCGGGTTCGCTGGGGGAACACTCATCGAGGGGTGCTCTACCGGAACATGTGTGACGAACGATCTCACATTCAAACACCTGACGCTATCAGGTAACGGCGTCTCCTCTGTGCTTTTGATGAGCCTGAACAGCACTATCGACAGCCGAGTCGAAGATGTGATCTTCGAGAGCGCATCCGTATACCTTCGGGGTGCTGCGGGTTCGACTAATTTTTCCGTCGCTAATACGATGCTGAACTGCTCATTCGTAGCGCAGCCCACTACGGCGTTTGTGCAGAATCCAGGGACGAATTGGGCATTCATCAGCGACGATTTCGAGACCGGCACAGGAGCCCCGGTCATCCAATTTATAAATGGCTACGTAGGGATACAGGGACTTACCTTCATCAATAACTTTGTGGATGATTCGGCAACGGGGGCATCGTACACAGCTTTCACCTTTCCAAATCAAGCATCTGGTAATCCAAATGGCGGGATTGTATTCAGCGGCAATGTCATTACTCTAGGCACTAACCAAAATATGTTCAATCTTGGGAATAACACCAATGGAGTCGTGATCTCTGGAAACTTCCTGGGCACACAAGCTAACTTCCTCACTGTTGGAACCGGAGTCACGCTGGATGTGGCGGCCAATGACTACGCAGCAATCGGCGGTACATTCCTGTCCGGCACACCGGCCAGCGGAAGTCGCGTGATAGACAATACGGGCAAGAATCTGGCGCCTATCACGATGGCTGACGGAAACGTTTCAGCACCGTCCTACTCTTTTGGT
>DATDGH010000441.1:0-4844 GCA_036522215.1 Candidatus Angelobacter sp.
CATCAAGCAGAAGGGATTTATCCTGGGCAAAGTGGATTTTGTTCACCAGACCAGTGGGCCAGGGGAAGTCGTGCTGAAACAAGTTCCGCCGCCCGGGCAGAAAATTATTGCTGGTGCAACAATCAGTCTGGTGGTTGGGAAGTAGTTGGCTAACGACTAAAGAAAAAACAACGAAGCTGTAGCCCAAATGCCATGAACGGGTGGCGTAGAGACGTAGCATGCTACGTCTCTGAGACGCGCGGTAGCGCGGCTCACAGATTTTGATGGGCTACACCAACTCTGGTTCTGCTCTAACTAACCAAGAGCTTCCGCCCTTGATATCCCTGTTCACCAACGAGCCTTGGGTTGCTTTTGATTTTCAATTACCCAATTACCAATTATCCAATTCTCAGCGAGAAACAGCACCGCCTGCATCGCAACGAGAACAGAATTCTCGTAATCGTTGGCATGACGGTCTAAATACTTTTCCCTAACACCGCAGCAAAGAAGCCATCGCATGGATGCACGCCCGGAAATGTCCTGAGAAAGTTGCCGCTGACCAGACCATCGATGTCCGCCCAGACCAGCGTACCTGAGGCCTTCAGCTTCAGCAGCTCGTGCTTCACCGGCAGCATTTCAAATTCAGGATTGTCTTTGAGGGCCAAGGCGATCACATCTTCATCTTCTTCTGGTTCCAGGGAACAAGTGGAATAAACCAGCCGTCCCCCGGGCGCAACGTGCTTGAGGGCTGCTTTCAGGATGGCGAGCTGCCGGATTTGCAGATCGACGATGTCTTCGGGTTTGAGCCGCCATTTGATTTCAGGATTGCGCGCCAGAGTGCCTGTGCCGGAGCAGGGAACATCCGCCAGGACCCGGTCAAAATCTGCTCCGAAGGGAAGCTGCCGGGCATCCGCCGTGAGTACCTGGACATTCTTCTGTGGCGCCCTTTCGCGCAGCACTCGGGCGCGGTGGGGATGGAGCTCTGCAGCCAGGATCTCCGCTTCCGGCAGTGTTGTGGCCAGCGCTGCTGTCTTGCCCCCGGGAGCGGCGCAACAATCCAGTATGCGCCTGCCCTCTCCCACCAGCGCAGCCACCAGTTGCGAACCCTCATCTTGAATCGCAACTCTACCGCTGCGGAATAGTTCGCTGGCCGATCGCTCGCCGCCGGTGATAATGCGAGCGTTTTTCATCAAGGCGCCCGGGGCGAGTTGAAAACCTTCTGCCCGCAGGGCAGCCTCGTCTTCCGCGTTGCTGATGCGGAGCACTGTAGGCGGAGCTTGCTGATCGTAACGGCAAATTTTCTCGCATGGATCGTAACCGACCTGCTCCACCCATCTCTCTACCAGCCACTGAGGATGCGCATAGGAGTTTGCCAGGCCTTTCCCTGCAGAAATCAGGCCGCGACGCCCAGGCTGCATTTTGCGCATGACTGCATTGACCAGGCCGGCAGCGGAACTTTTTCCCGACTTTTTCACCAGTTCCACAGTCTCATTCACCACGGCATGGCCGGGAATGCGATCCAGAAACATCAATTGATAGACGCCCATGCGCAAGGCAATCAGTACTTCAAGGTCAAACTTTTTGAGAGACTTTGTAACCAGGCCAGCGAAGCTCGCGTCCAGCAGTGGCTGCCACCGCAGCACACCCATAACGATTTCCTGGGTTAAATTGCGATCGATTGGTGAGAGAGAATCGAGAAGCGATGAGTGTAGAAGGTCCGCTGCGTAGGCTGACTCGCGCTCTACGCGCAGCAGGATGTCGAAAGCGGCTTTGCGGGAGGAAGTCACGGATTTGTTTTCTTTTAGCTTGCCTCGAACGAAGTGAGAGGACCCTACTCGCTTACATGCATTCTCAGGGCGAACGCCCCAAAACAGTTTGGTAGAAGTAGTAGGAATCCCTCACTGCGTTCCGAAGAACGTTCAGACATTTCTTTATCCTGAACGAAGCGAGAGAACCCTACCCGCTTACATGCATTCTCAGGGCGCACGCCCCGACAAATCTTTCTGGAGGTCGGGACCTCTCACTTCGTTCGAGGCGAGCTATACCGTTTTAGCTAATAATGTGCCGAGAAGACTTGTATCAGGGCACGAGTTCACTCGTGCCGGAGCAGGCTTCAGCCTGCAGTCAAGAGCAGCAAAACGAAGCAATTCCGCTCTGCCCCGCAAGGCGGGGCCTGCGCGTAGCTCCCGGTGTTGGAGCGGAGCGCATTAAACAAATCGGCACACTATTTCTAAAAACGAGCTAAAAAATCACCCCAGCTTCTCCCCCTGCCCCGGACGGTATCCGCTCATGAACTCCTTCACCGTAATCGCCTTTTTGCCTTCTGGCTGAAGCTGAATGAGCTCCAGCGTGGTTCCTTCACCGCAACCGACGAACAGCTTGTCACCTTGAATGCGCAATTCGCCTGTCGCCAGGGAGAGCAATTCCGGCGACAGGCGGGCATCAATGATTTTCAGGTTTTTGTTCCGGAACATTGTGTAAGCACCAGGCCAGGGCTGAAAACCGCGCAGGCGGTTGTGAATTTCAGTCGCGCTGCGATTGAAGTCAACCAGGCCATCCTCTTTTTTCAGAATCGGCGCGAGTGTTGCCTGGGAGTGGTTTTGCGCAATGCCAGTTACGCTTCCCTGATCGATTCCGTAAAGGGTTTCCAGCAACAGGTCTGCTCCCTGGGCGGCCAGGCGCGGCGCCAGCGTGATCGCTGTATCCTGCGGCAGGATTTCCATCTTTCGCTGCAGCAGGATATCGCCTGTGTCCAGGCCTTCATCCAGACGCATCGTAGTCACGCCAGTCACCATTTCGCCGTTGGCGATGGCCCATTGGATCGGCGCGGCGCCTCTGTACTTGGGCAGCAACGAACCATGAACGTTGATGTTTCCCAAAGGCGGCAGTTGCAACATCCACGGAGGAACAATACGCCCGTAGCCAACCACGATAATTCCATCGGGAGCGATTTCCGCGAGCTGCTTTTGAAATTCTTCGTTCTTCCTGATTTTTTCGGGTTGAACAACTGGCAGCCCCAGTTTGAGGGCCGACTGTTTGACCGGCGGGGCCGCGAGTTGCATTCCCCGGCCTTGCAGGCGATCAGGCTGGGAGACCACCAGGCGCAAATCGAAGCCGCCTGCCATCAGCTTCTCCAGCGAGGGCACTGCAAATTGCGGAGTTCCACAAAAAACCAGCTTCATTACCACTCGCCGGTGCGCATGAGCTTTTTGATTTTGCGTTTCATCAGGTCGCGCTTCAAGGCACTGATGTGACTGATGTACAGCTTGCCATTCAGATGGTCGGTTTCGTGCAGAAAAGCGCGGGCCAGCATCTCTTCTCCCGTCTTCTCGAACCATTTGCCTTCCAGGTCCTGCGCCCGCACTGTGACCTTGTTGGCCCGCGTGACATCCTCGCGGAAGTCGGGCAGGCTCAGGCAGCCTTCGCTTCCTCTCTGCCGGCCTTCCACTTTCACGATTTCCGGATTGATCAAGACCAGCTTGGCCTCCGGATCTTCCTTGAAGGTGACATCAATCACCACGATGCGCTTGCTGAAGCCGATCTGCGGCGCCGCCAGCCCCACGCCATGAGCGGCGTACATAGACTCAAACATATCTTCGGCAAGCTTGCGCAGCTCGCCATTGAATTCAGTAATCGGCTCCGCCGGCTTCTCCAGGACCGGGTCGCCATACCTCACGACGGGATAGACCATTCTGTTCTAGAAGACCCCTTTTAGATAGTGTACGCATTCGAACGCGCGACAATGCACCTTCGCCAAAACTCAGCGATCCAATGATCTGCCGTCCACATCCGCTTTCACTGAGCGAGTTTCACGCACCTTGCCCAAGCTGGTCTCAGCCTTCAGTTAACTATGCCGAGGTGTCAGGGTTTTCTTCCGATCACGCGCGATCACCGGATCACGTGCGATCACCCGATTGTTGACACGTGGTTAGCCGCGTTTATCAACCAAGCCCTAAGCGTAGCGATTAAAACTCGAGCAACTGTCGTTTGTAACCTTCAAAATTGCGCAGCGTTTCCGCGATTGAGTCGCCGCCAAACTTCTCCAGAGCGCATTTTGCCAGAGTGAGCGCGACCATGGCCTCCGCCGCAACTCCGGCTGCAGGCGCCACGCACACATCGGAGCGCTCGTAGGCGGCCTTGACCGGCTCCCTGGTTTCAAAACTGACCGATTCAAGGGGACGGCGCAAGGTCGAAATCGGCTTCAGATAGCCTCGCACCAGGATCTCCTGCCCATTGGAAATGCCACCCTCGATTCCGCCTGCATGATTTGACTTGCGCGTAAAGCCGGTGAATCCCGCAGTCGAGCCTTTTTGAGCGTACCCAATCTCATCGTGCACGCCGGAGCCGAAGGATACGGCCGATTCCACCCCGCTGCCGATCTCAACCGCCTTCACTGCCTGCAGCGACATCACGGCCTGGGCCAGCAGGCCGTCCAGGCGTTCATCCCATTGTGCATAGGTCCCCAGCCCCGGAGGAACGCCGTGAGCTACAACCTCGAAGACTCCGCCCACCGAGTCGCCTGTGCGCAAAGCCTGGTCCACTTCAGCCTTCATACGCTCTTCGGTCTCAGGATCGGCACAATTCAAAATCACTTCATTCCTGGCATGGAGTTGCTGGAGAGTTTCCCAGGCGATTTCTGCATCCCCTAACGTGGCCTTGCCCACGGCAATCACATGGCTCAGCACCTCGATTCCCAACTCGCGCAGAAACAATTTAGCCACCGCGCCCATGGCCACCCGCCCGGCCGATTCGCGGGCCGATGCTCTTTCCAGAACATAGCGGGCCTCAGGAAAGTTGTACTTCAGCGCTCCCGCCAGGTCAGCATGACCCGGCCGCGGTGAAGCCACCTTTTTATGTTTGTCGGG
>DATDGH010000442.1:0-7799 GCA_036522215.1 Candidatus Angelobacter sp.
AACTTCCTGTTTGCCGACGAATCGGGAAGCTGGCACGTGCGCCATCAGAAACGTGGGTCACGTAGGCCAAAGGGCTCGTTCCTCTGCGACGCGACAACGTGTCCGGGTTGGACGCATATGATGTAGTCTGTGAGCTTAAAGCATTTGCGACGCGGCCAATGAAACAGCCTCTGCCCAGATTCACAGACGCACGTGCACTGCAGCGCGAGGCGGAGAAGCTATTCGAAGCCGCGCTTCCAGCAGACCGCTTCAACGACATCAAGATTCCCCAGGAGAAGGACTTCGGCCTCGACTACCGCGTTGAATACATTCGTGAAGGTGCGGTTACCTCTGCTGAGTTCTACGCCCAAGTAAAGGGCTTTCGAAAGATCCACGATCTGAAGCGCGTCGGCATTCGAGCGAAAGCGTCGACTGTCCGCTATTGGCAAGGAAAAATACTTCCGGTACTTCTCGTTGTCGTGGACTGCACGTCACAAGCGGTCTTCTGCCAATGGTTCGATAAGGCAGCTATTGTGCCGGATGGCACGGAGACTGTCACTCTTCGCTTTACCCATCGCTTCGCGCTCACATCTGCTCAGCTAGAGAAAACCCTCACTGCATACTATCAATCATTCGCACAGGACTTCTTCGAGGCAAAGCGCTATTCTTTCTATCGCGAGTTATACCAAATGGCTGTCGGTGGGCTGGACATGATCTGTCGCGCCACTCTCATGCTACTTGAGGCCGAAGCAGCGAAATCGGAGAAACACGAAGAAAAGGCGATGAGGTACTATGTGGTGGCACTAAGCATCTTGGTGCATGATGCGCGGCTCGAGCGCGTTGACGTTGACCTTGGCGGCAACGAAGTAGACCAGTCCGTGGAAAGGCTACTCCACCGGTTGGCGACCATACATTCGGACCTCGTCATAACACGTCAGGACCAAGGCGCGGTCAGCTATCTTACGGTACGGTCGGATCGGGTGCGCCACTCTTTACCCTTCGTGTGGGCAATATTCTCGGAGCTTGCTTGGTTTTTCCATCACCGCTTTCTCGGGCGGCCCAGGAAAACCGTGGACAGCAGCGGATCAGTTAGCCAGCCAACCCGATAAGACCTTCCCACTTGCTCCTTGTACTCCTGCCCTTCCAAGGCCGGTGCGATCCCGGCCAGTTACGAAGCGAAATCGACTATTTTCTCACCCGCTGCGAGTGAATTCCGGTTTGCGGTCACGCCAAGGCTGAAAACCCCTGCTGCCGCCTGCGGGCCGCCGGGCCGTTTCGAATCGAGTTGCCAGCATCGTGTCTCTCTCAGACATTGATTTAGCAGTCTGCCCGATTTTTACGAGTTCGCGCCAGCTCACCGCCTAAGCCCTCCTATGGGCCCGCCCAATCCGGCAGACCTTCTATTTACATGACCACAGTCCCCCGCAAAAAGGGGCACTCAAAAATCAACTGTTATCAGCTACAATCCTTTGAAAATATGGAACATACTGCTACAAAGCACGGAGCCTCCTTATGACTGTTACCCAACGACACAACAGGCGCGAAGTTGACGCCCTTCGAGTCCATCAATGGCTTCACGAATGGAACTCTGTCAGCTTTGGTAAGGCTGAACTGCGAAGAAAACCCGAGCCCCACTTTTATCTTTTTACCCTCCCTGCCGCAGAGCTGAAGGCCCTAAGCGGAATATACCGCCGAACCACAGCGGGGGGCCAGCTGCGTTCACATGATCTTGGTATCCAACGTCGTCACGACGAAAACCGATCCGAAGAGATTGGACGATTTGTCAAACACGGCTATCCGTGGTCGAACCTGAACAAGCGCCAACGTCAATCAGACGAGTTTCGGAACCTCAGAAAGCCCGGATGGCTTCCCACTGCTGTAGTTATCAACATTCTAAGAGCAGAGGACAGCCGTCGAGGAGAAACGGTCCACAAATCAGATTTGATAAATATAGTCAGCACAGGAAACGGCATTGCAAGAATCACCTTACCTCAAGATTTCGATGGTTCAGATTGGCACCCCACAGGCCTTCACCCACTTGAAGTCATTGACGGTCAACATCGTCTTTGGGCGTTCGAGGGCGAACAAGTACCTCACGATTATGAACTACCTGTGGTTGCCTTTCACGGCCTTGATCTCAGCTGGCAAGCCTATCTCTTTTGGACGATAAACATAAAGCCAAAGCGCATAAACCCGAGCCTCGCGTTTGATCTCTATCCACTACTCAGAACAGAGGACTGGCTCGAACGTTTTGAAGGTCCCGCTGTTTACCGGGAGACGCGGGCACAAGAACTCACTGAGATAATGTGGTCCCACCCATACAGTCCATGGTTCCACCGAATCAACATGCTCGGCGAACCAGGAACAGGCGCCGTTACTCAAGCCGCTTGGATTCGGTCACTCCTGGCAACCTATGTTCGTTCATTTGAAGGACCAGGCGTCACAATTGGGGGATTATTTGGTGCTCCTGTTGGGGCTGATCGCCTAGCCCTCCCTTGGAGCAAGTTCCAACAAGGAGCATTCCTCATCACCCTTTGGGAGGACCTCAGGCAGGTGGTAGAGAGTTCAGCCGCTGAATGGGCACAGAAGCTTCGCAACGAGAACCAAGGCGGAAAAACAGCGAACAAAACGGACCCAGCTTTTGTCGGCTCGTTTACGCTCCTGAACCAAGATCAAGGTGTTCGAGCGGTACTCCATATTACGAACGATTTGACATTCATCAGACACGAAGAGTTGGCGCTCCGCAAATGGGGTACTGATCCACATGGAGACGATGAACTTCAAATGGTCGCTGATGCTATTGATTCTATGCCCAAAGCAGTGACTGAATTTCTGGAACAAATGACAACGGGTCTAGCAAGATTCGATTGGCGCACCGCCAACACTCCAGGACTTACCGAGGAAGAAAAGCTCAAAAAACTCGTTTACCGGGGAAGTGGTGGCTATGCCGAATTCCGTCGTCAATTGTTGAACCACGTTGTTGCACAACGGGGACCAGCGGGACGTGCGGCGCAATTAGTCCTTCGGGCTGAGCAAAAGAAAAAATGAGTACCAAAGATTCTCTAAGCACTCTCCAGAAGAAAGTGTTGCGCCGGTCATCCCCAGACGAGGTGCAAGACTCCCTCACTGCAATTAGAAGGTACATAAAAAAAGGTCGATGGCTCGGTACAAATAACAGATATCGAATAAACTCTGTACCTAGGCTGGACGCCGACACGTTCACCGGAACAGTAAACTGTCTCCACTTGAGACAGTACATTGCAGCTTCGTCATTCGTTCATTGCACGGATGGCTGGAGTTTTCTAGGAAGATCGATTGATGCCCATTCCAATGGCGATTCTGGTGCCGCTCTTCACTTCGCTTATTACGCCGAACTCCGGGCAGCAATGTGTTTTCTCGCAACTCGGGGCATTGGTATCTTCAGCAACAAACACTATGTCGTTAGCACCCCATCGTCCTGCACTGTAGTTCCTAAGAAGTCAGGGCGATATTGGGGGACACATCAGATCACATGGCTCGCATTGGAGCATTGGGCTGATCAAGCAAAATCGTCTGATTTTCTTTTGCAAATTATTGCCCCCACCAACATAAATCTCACCACTTGGTTTCAGCATTACCAGCGGAGTACACCGGCAGTGAAGGCATTAGGATGCAAATGGCTTAAGAATTGGGGACTCGATCTCAAATACCTGAGCGAAGACAGGGACGCTCGAAACGAAGTCAGCTATCGCCCAACGGATTTGAACCGTTTCGCTCATCTCGACCCGCTCTCAGCATCCGAGTTTCTTAGCAAATTCTGGTCCTTATTTGAACCATCCGCGTCAAGATTTGAGATCATCGATCGTTATCTACTTCGGAGCACCTTGGAGGCTGCATTCAAAAGTGCAACTGGCCTTAATGCAACCGGAAATGCACAGTTCTAAAATGAAATAAATCGTATGCTTGACAGCCTATCTCCCCCAGGCCCCAAATCGCAATGGCTCGACTTCTTAACTCGAAGGACCGCGCCGGATGATTCGACAATCCTGCAATTTGCCACCGTCGACTCACAGCTTAGTGATCCTGCCCATCATCTTCAGGTCATTTGTCGAGCGGCCCTCTTGCTCCGGGTCGCTACAGGAGCTTGCCAAATCCTGCGTAAAGAAACATCGTTAACGCGGGGTGACCTGAACTTTTGGTGGGGGCAGATCGGACTACGACGGGGCCTCTGGCAACCAAGTGCGGAACCAACTGACTGCTCCGATCTTTGGGCGGATGTTGATGCCGCTATTGAAGATGAAATGCAATGGCAAACCAGCAACAATGCCGCCAGCCCATCATTCTTTCAATGGCGAACAGACCGAGTCGCTGGTCTCGCCGTTCTCGGAGAATGTGAACGCATCGCTCTTTGGGGGCTCGGGCTATGAGTACGTGGGCTCAAAACGATTCATGCTACGGAAATGGCCGGGGTTTGCTAATTCTCGAGCAGGCGCGTTCTGCTGAAGCGCGTCCGCAGCTTTTGCGTCAAACACGCTTATACTAAACAAATGGAACGCCGTACGCAGGATGACATTCGAAAGCTCATTAAACACGTTAATGCGAAAGACTGGTGGCACGTAAAGCCCATCGACCTGAAGGCATATGAGAAGCGCGGGAAATTTCTAGCCTCAAGTTTTGGCGACGCTGAATTCTACGGACGCCCTAATGATGTGCCCGAGAAGGTCACAATAAAATCTCCTCTTATTGGTGACAATGACATCATCGAGCGAGAATTGATTGGTCGAGTTGAGTCTTACCCAGAAATAACTGTTCGCAAGCGATTGGCGTTGGACGCAAGATTACGTCGCGCTGCCTTGCAAAAGGGATATGATTCGATAGTTTTAATGAGCGAGATCGGTTTCCAGAAGTTTAGAAAAGAGGGGAAAATCCCGCGAAGTCTCGAACTCAATATTGTGGATTTGAAGTGTTTGCGACCGACAGGGCTCGATCAGACAAACAAGCCCGAGGCCCTATCGGTGGTTGGGTCCGCGCCTCGTGCATGAGTACGCTTTTCCCGATTTTTTTCTTTACCTTCGTAATTCAGATTTGGGCTTGGCACCGACGGACAGGTCAACAGGACTCCCCCAACTCTGAGCCTGGCAAAGCAATTGTATTCAGTAAGATGGACTTATAAAATAGCGCCCATCAATGGCAAATAGACGTCCGACGCCAGTCGAACCAGTTGAAGCCAACTGTCCACCACTGTTGAAGTGGCCGGGCGGCAAGCGTAATTTGCTCGATACTATCCTTCCGCTCGTTCCGACACGCTTCAATCGATATTTTGAACCGTTTCTTGGCGGGGGCGCTCTCTTTTTTGCCCTGCAACCGAAGAAAGCATATTTGTCCGACAAGAATGCTGAGCTCATTCAAACGTATTTGCAGGTTCGCGACCGCCCTGAACTTGTTATACGCGAACTTCGCAAGCTTCGAAATACTGAACGCGATTACTACAGGATTCGCTCCAGTGCGCCCAGAAGCAGCGCCGCTCAAGCAGCCCGACTCATTTATCTTGTTACCCTTGCATTCAACGGCATTTATCGGGTGAACCTCAAAGGCGAATTCAACGTCCCTTACGGTTACAAAACGCATCTGAACCCCGGCGACGAAGAGAGGATTCACACAGCAAGTAAGGTTCTAAGGAATGCTGTTGTGAAAGATAATGATTTCGCAAAAGCCCTCAATGGTGCCACCACAGGCGACCTCGTCTACTTAGATCCTCCATATACCGTGGCACACAGAAACAACGGATTCATCAAATACAACGCGAAAATCTTTTCCTGGGAGGATCAACTTCGCCTTGCGCAAGTCGCCAGAGAGTGCGTTGCTAAAGGCTGTTTTGTGATTATCAGCAATGCCGATCACTTCTCAATTCACAAGTTGTATGAGGGCTTTGCCATAAAAAGAATTGAACGAAACTCAATTATAGCTGCGTCCAGCGACTTTCGATCCCGTGTCACCGAGTGCATTTTTTATGCGGGAGGACTGAATTCATGCTGAACAATGTTGTTCCTTTCGAGGAACTCGGTGGACTCGCCCGTGCCAGAGCACGCGACTACGAAACCAAAACAGTCAATCCTGCGTTACTCGAGCAATTTGTCGCTGACGGTTGGGCTCCGGACAGGCGTAACCGGAAAACTGTCAGGCTTCGCAAGCCAAAGTCGCATACTGAGCGTCTGATTGACCGAGTCTGGACACTGCTGTATCGCATGCAGTTCCCGTTACTCTCTGCCCAGGGTGGAGCGCAACTGATCCTCGAACCCAGGGATCCAGAACACTCTACCGCTAAGATCGATATAGTCGCGCTTGACAATGAAATTGCAATCGCAATTAAATGTCGATCTTCCGAAGCTCCTGCCCGGCGACCCCAATTCCAATCGGATCTCGCAAAGCATGGAATGATAAGGGAACGATTCACTGCTTCCTCACGAACACAATTTACTGCTGCGCACAAGCGCCAGATCGTTCTCGTCATGTTCTTGTCCAATATCCTCCTGACGGATTCTGATCGTACTCATGCCAAAGATCACAATATTATCCTCTTTGACGACCACGATCTCGAATATTACGAGAACCTCATTACCCACATTGGGCCGGCTGCTCGCTATCAATTTCTTGCCGATATGCTTCCCGGCAAAACAGTCCCTGGTTTGGAGCTTCGCTTACCTGCCATAAGAACTAAAATGGGCGGCTTTAACTGCTATTCCTTTTCGATCACCCCCGACTATCTCTTGAAAATCTCTTATGTGTCTCATAGGTCAAAAGGGAAGCGATCGGATGTCAGCACTTATCAACGGATGCTCAACAAGAGTCGATTGAACAAAATCAAACAGTACATCTCGGAGGATGGTATTTTTCCCACGAACATAGTCGTTAATATTGACAAGAACCGCTTACAATTTGAGCGCATCCACCAAGAGGGCGATCCTGAAGATAGCGGTATTGCGGGGTGGCTTAATATCCGTCCAACATATAAATCAGCCTGGATAATTGACGGACAACATCGGCTATTCGCATACTCCGGACACGAACGAGCAACCAAAAGCCGGCTGTCTGTGCTTGCATTCGATGGATTAGCCCCCAGCGAACAAGCAAAGCTTTTCATTGACATCAATGCAAAACAGAAAAGTGTTAAACAGTCTTTACTGCAAGAGCTGTATGCGGAACTTCACTGGGATGCAGATGATGATTCCGTCCGGACTCGTGCGATTATTTCGAAAGCTATTCAAGACATGGACCGCGACCCGGAATCTCCTCTCTACAACAGAATCCAAACCGCGGATGTTGGAAAAGACGATATCCGGTGTATTTCTCTTACAAGCTTATATGGTGCCATTGAAAAAGGTGGATTCCATATAGCAAAAGAGAAAAAGGGGCACGTTTTAGAATATGGTCCATTGTGGGCAGGCGACAACCACGAGACTCTCCTGAGGACGGAGTATGTCCTGAATCATTGGCTCGATACCATCCGAGTCGCAACCAGAGAATGGTGGGACAAGGGTGCCGGTGACGGCGGTGGATTGGCAATGAACGATGGAGTCATCACTTGCATTAATGTCTTACGAAGCGTTGTCTTGCATCTCGAAGACAAAAAATTAATACATTTTGATAATGAGGATATTGCTGAGGTCCTAAAGCCTTATGCCGCAGCTCTGGGTGCATATCTGGGCGGATTTTCTGAACAGGAAAGAAAGGCATTTCGAGATTTGCGTGGCATTCAAGGTCAAACTCGAAGAACCAGAAACTGCCAATTGGCAATCCGCCAAGCTATTTCTCATTTCAGTCCACCAGGTCTAGATCAGTTT
>DATDGH010000443.1:0-9422 GCA_036522215.1 Candidatus Angelobacter sp.
GGCCTGAAGAATCGCGCTCAGGTTGCCCTGCGCATCGTTCAGGGCAGCATTGATTTGTCCCAGCGCTCCATCTGGAGCGTTGGCCAGGTTCGCCTTGTACTGGCTGATCAGGCTCTCGATCAGCTTCAGGTCTCCGCTTACCTTGCCCGCGTACTCGGTAACCTCTTTTGTCAGCTCGGCATTTCCCGGAGAGACAATGCTGATAACGGACGTGGCAATGTCCACGGCGATCGGCAGGTCCTGAAGAACGGTATCAATGGTTGAGCTGCCACATCCCGCCAGCGGAATGCACGACAGCGCGATCATCAGGATTGTCAAAATTCCACATAAGAACTTTTTCATAGATCTTTATTTCCTTTTCAGTTTTGAAATTGATTAAATTGCGTCTTTGCATCTTTGCATGTTGGGCCATAGGTCTGGCCGGGAGGTCGCGCAATACTTCACAAATTACAAAAACCAATTAGCCGCGAATAAACGCGAAGGAACGCGAATCTGAAAACCATTTGTGATTTGAGGTTTTGCTGTTGCCTTTGATTTTGCTAATTACTAATTGCTAATTGCTTGTTTCATCCGCATCAGCAATGCTCCTACCAGCATCCCCACAATCCCGGCAGCCCACTTGAAGCCGTCATCGCCGGCAGTTTTCAAATGCAGCACGTGCAGGGTGATGAACGTAAAGAAGACAATAAGCGCAGTGACCAGCAGGTCAGTAAAGTGTTCGCTCAGAAAATCTTTCATATTGAAATCCTTTTTCTTTGGCCATTGGCTCTTAGCTTTTGGGCGCTCGCCTTGCTCAGCATCATCAGCGTTCAGATCTCTGCCGTTCCGATGCACCGCTATACCGATGTCCCGATACACCGATTACCTTGTCCAGTTTGTCTTCAATCCGATTGACTGTAGATTTCACCTCATCCACCTCCCGCCGCGTGGCCAGGTCATTCTTGATCTGGGCCTCAATCGAGTCCAGCCGCTTCTCCTGCTGCGCCTGAACATCAGAAATATGCGTCCGGCTCGCCCCATAGTTCACCAGCAGCGTGGCCACAAAGAACATGGCAGAAAGAATGGTTGAGGTGCTCTTAGGGATCAACTTGAGGATTTTTTCAGTCAAATCTTGAGCCATGGTGATATTTGGTAGAGATGGTCGGTAAGCCGTCGACCCTTACGTAAGGAAATAGAAATCCAAAAGCTTTTTTGTAAGCCGAAAGCTCTATCAGAAGCGAGGCTATTTCGTACAGTAGTAGAAGATTCCTTCAGTTCCGCTCAGCTTTTCTTCTTGAGAAACCTTTCCACCTGCCGCGGAAATGATGCTCTGTACCGCCTTCTCAGACATTGGCATCAAGCTCATGGGTAACAAGCCCCACGATTGCAAGCGGTTGGACGACACTCCAATGTAATGGAGCAAATGATATGCCCTGCGCCTAGGCTGAATTCTCCAGCGAAGACTCAAACGATCTGGGATCTGGAAAACTGCAAGTCCGCCCGGCTTTAGAACCCTGATGAAGTCTTTCAGATATCGCGCAATTAAGAATCGATTCGGAAGGTGCTGAAGTACCAGAAAGCTGTAAACCAGATCAAAATGGTTCGCAGGGAAGAATCCTAGATCCTCCGCTGTATTCAGAAGGAACTTGCATCGCGGATTGTGACTCTTCGCCAGATCAATCATGGACGGTGACACGTCTAATCCCCAAACCTCACGAAATCTCTTTTCAAAATACGGCAAGAATCGACCCGCCCCGCAACCAAACTCGAGTGCCCTCTCGTTCGACTTTGGAAGACCCAGCAAAGAGGCTGTTGAGAACAACTGTTCCATGTGTGGTTGGGCAGTTGCCCAAAATGCTTCAACTTGCCAATCCTTTTTTTGGCCGGAAATCGCACGCAACGGATCAAAGGATGCCATGTCCTGCCAGTCTTGGATATGCGATTTGAGACGATCCGTCATTTGGGAAACAACGAGCCTAGTATTGTACTCGGGTTGCCTCACAGCAACCGGTCTCCTTACTCAACTGAATTGCTTCTCAATCGTGTATCGCGATGCAGTCTGCGGCGCCATAAGAAGAAGCTACCGAACCCACCTGCATTACTCCGAGCGTAAATGACGACGGTGTTTTGCTACCTACAACTTGGATCACTGGACTACCAGTTGCTGGTCCCTCCATGATGCACACGAGCGTGTAGTTTGCGTCCGGAAAAGCCGGTCCTGGCAGTGAAATCGAACCGGTGGTGCATCCGCTACCCGCAGCTCCAGACGTCGTGCAACTAGTCCCCGACGCTAACCGAAAGTGTTTGAATCCCGTCGACTGCACCGTCACTCCGGTGTCGACACGCAACTCTCCCACTGCCGCCGTCACTCCGCTGGTCGAGCCGCTAATACTCCCAAACACTGCCAGCGGCCCATTGAGTGCGTAGCCCAACTGCACATCATTTGTATTATCCGGAGTTCGCGCCACCGCACACGCCTGATTGCCCGCGCATCGCAGCACTCCGCTCGTCGCCGGGTTCGCCGCGGTAGTGGTCACCGCCGTGGCTGTCGCTGACCCAATATTCGGCGTCGTCATCGAGCAGTTCGTCGTCATGCACAGCGATCCCGTTCCACTCTGGTTACTGGTCGTCAGCGCCGACCCTCCGTTGATCTTCATCCCGGCCGCTCCGCCTACCTGCACCACGTCGCTGCCGTCTTTGGTGAGCCCGTTAATGTCACCGCTATTGGCTGCATTCCTGAATGCCACCGCGATGTCGCTGGAAGCCACGCGCACAACCCCTGATCCCGCTGGGTTCGCGCTGGTGCTGATCAATGGCGCCGTGGCTGAGGCAGACAGGCAACTGGTTCCAGAACTGTTCCTGCAGGAGAGATTGCCACTGCCGGAATCGCCATAAATCGTGATGCTTCCCGCCGGCGGATTCGACGGCGCCGCCTGGTTCACAAATGTGTGTGTGTTCCCTGAAGACACTCCTATATTCGGAGTGGTCAGTTGCGGCGACGTGGCCAGTACCGCCACCGATCCCGAACCCGTCACCGAGCTGATCTGTGTGCCATTGATCTTGAATAGGTTTCCTGCCCCGGCCGTATCAAAGGTCTTGTTGGTGAGCGTGTCCGTTGTCGCCCGGCCCACAAGAGTGTCTGCTGAAGTCGGGAGGGAGAGTTGTCCGCCATTATTCAGCGACGCAACTATCAAGGTTCCGCTCCCGTCGCCTTGCGTCCCATTGCCTAAAGCAACTGTTTTGGCCCCCGTTCGCGTGAAACCTGTGTCTGCAGCCGTAGCTGCTGACGTAGTGGGAAATAGGAACGCGCTGGCGACAAATGCGCCATCAGCTTTATTGCTAAATCCGGAAGCCAGACTGTGAAAGAGGTTGAGCGCCACCGTGTCTGTCAGGACCGAGCCGGCATTTCCGTTCGCAAAAAATCCCGCGCTGGAACTTCCTACAGCATTGAAGCGACGCGCCTGTATGGCGCCGGTCGTATCTCCCACTGCTTGTCCATTGCCCACATCCAGAACTCCCGCCGAATCACGGGAAATACCGATGTCACAGATTCCCGAAAAAGGATTGCCGTTGACAAAGCAATAGGTCCCCACAGAACCGTCCTGCTGCAAGCTGCTGCCGAAGTTAAATCTCTGTATTCCACTAACCGATATTCCGGTGCTTCCCCCGCCCGGATGAAAAAATCCTGTTCCCGTCTGGCTGGCAAAGGAATAGGAAGGCGCGCTGGCGCTCCCGTCCGGCACGTTCATGGTCTTGTTCGTCAGAGTGTCCGTCGTATTGGCTCCCACAACAACATCAGCCGCTCCGTTGTTGTTGATCATCTTGAACCGGTGCGCCGTCGAATCCCCGTACAGGACATCATTGCCAGGCAGGCCGCTGGGTGCCGCAATCTCCGGCAGCACGATCGCTCCATTAGGATTTGTGATCACCGTGTTCAGGATTGCAAAACCGTTCATATTCAACGGCCCGTTGATCGACTGCATGCCATTCGCAGCCGGATTTGAGACAATCGGCTGGGGATAGACCACCACTCCGCTGTACAGTGGCAGACCCACGCCAACATTCACTGTTCCATTGCTTCCTCCGCTCAAATACCACTTCTGCGGAAATCCCGCGATGCCCGCTCCGCTTACGTTCGAGAAACTCACAATGTAGCCGGTGTAGCTGGGTTGCAGTTCATCATTGAACCGGATCTGGCACAGGCTCGTATTGCTCGAAGGCAATGCTGCTCCCGCTGCAAGTGCGGCGGCCTGGGTGTAGTTTCCCGCGATCACTCCATTGCTGACAGTCACGCTGCCCTGCAGCGTCTCACTGCCGGAAGCCGTGCTGATATAGACCTTCATCGCGGTCGCTGTTGGCGGCACATTCGCCGGCGCCTGCACAATCAGACTTCCGGAACTTGTCAGCGCCAGCGATCGCTCGGCGCTCGCTTGGGCTTCACCCGTTGCATTCGCCCAGGTGTAGCGCACAAAGTAAGTGCCCGCGCCCAGGCTTCCCGATCCCAGATTCGAAGACAGAATGGGCGCAGCTATTGCGGCATCTCCCGGTAATCCCACCACGTTCCCGTTGGTGTCGGTCCAGCAGTTGCCATTCCCAGAGAGTGTTGCCGTGCCCGCAACCACGGCCACCTGCGAGAGTGTGAACGTCAACGTGCCGTTAGGCGCTCCGCGCCCGGAAGACGGCGTCTGGATCTGCCCCGTAATCGTCCCCGCCACTCCCAGCGGAACACAACACAAAAAGCTAAATAACAAAAATAAGATTGTTTTCATAATTTTTTCTAGACCGTGTCAGCGTGCTTCAAAAATAGTGGTTTGAACGGGCACGGCTTTCTTTGGGGTCCCCGACACGCGCCGGTTTTGCCCGTGTTTGGGGTACGAGCTGTGCCATAGAGTCCCTGCAAAATCGGGCTTCAGCCTGAGAAAACGATGTAAACCGGTCGAAGATATTTTCCGAAAGGCGCATTGGAGCCTTATGGACCCTGGCTGCAACCATACCGACGAAACTGCATCCATCACCCTGGAATCTCCGCGGGCTGAGTGCTGACTGCTGATTGCTGATTGCTTCTTTTCTGCAGCGCCGTTCTCACCGCCCTACACAGCGCCCGCGAGCAGACGAGTGATGTCGAATCGCGCAACATCTCACCCCCACACAGCAGGCACCTGGCATAATTCACCGCCATCCGCGGCGCCGAGTGATGCAGCGTCTCGTGATAACAATCTTCAAACGTGGATCCGGCCCGTCCAGCCAGGCAGGCCGCCATAGTGTTTTTCATATTAGGTTGATTAAGTGCTCTGAATTGTTACAAAAAGTGGAAGCCCCGGACTGTGTTCCAGGGTGAGTGAGCGCTTTGCTCCCGAACGAACTCTTGCTTACATCAGTGCGAATCAGAGTGAGTCAGTGTAATCACTGGTAAGCTTTTACTTTTGCTTTTCAATTTTGGCAACCTGGCTGATTCGCGTTAACTCGCGGCCAAAAAGTTCTCCGATATCGAGTGGGTTACCCTGCAGTATTTGCCTTTGCTATTTACTAACTACCAATTACTAACTACTGCAATTTGTATGCACCTCTCCCTCGCATCACGCGAGCTCCCGTCCCGGCTCACTGTTAGGATTGCAGCCTCCAACTTGCCTGGCGGCTGCAAATCTGAATACTCACTCGACTACAATTCCAGTTTCGCCGCATTCCGGTATTTTTGCAATATTTTGCTGTCATAATACTGTCACTATGACAGCTCTTTTCTGTCTCCTGCGTTGTGACTCTTTTTAAGTCATTTAGAATCAACAAATGCTTTTTCGTCAAAAATGGATGCTCACGTCAACGGTTTTCAGATGACCCGATGACCCGACGACCCGACGACCCGATGACCCGATTGCAGGCACGAGATAAGTTCGTTGTCGGGCGGAGTCACAGACTGTTCAATCCGGCCTGCCGGTGGCGGGGCTGTTCCCTGTTCCCTGTCCCCTAAACGGTGTCCGTCACCGTTTCCGCGAACCAGCCTGGCCCCGCCGAACTCACTACCACAATCTTCTTACATACTGGCAACGCGTTGTTGTATGAATCACCGGCTTCGGGCATAAAAGCCGCCTCGTCTATTCCAGTTGAATTGACTGCTACGCCGGTGATCGATTCGATGCAAACTGCGTCGATCAGCGGCAGGCCTTTGCAGTTCTGTGCGGCCTGTGTAAAACCAGACACGCTCATTGTGTCAGGATTGATTCAAAGCAAAACGTTTCCGCTCCCGAGGCTTGCTCAAACGTGTGTTCCTTCCGGCAAAGCGGATGGAGAAAAAAGTGCTTATTGCCCACTTGTATACGAACTTCTCTTGAACGCGAGTGCTTCGCAGGTTATATGTGTCCTAAATTCCTAACCCTGATATTGCTGCTGAATATGTCGGCGCTTGGACAAGGCTCACAAAATACTGATCAGCACCATGCACAACACTTGCACAACTGGGCCAGGCTTAAAGCCTGGGTCAACGAATTCCCCGCGTGGGAAAAACGCAAAACCTTCAAAGACCCCGAGCTCCATGGAGCTCTGCGTCAGTTACTTGGTGCAGACAACTATAAGCGGCTGATGGAAGATTTCCGCAGGGTGGTGCGGACGGAAGTGATTGGCGGTTACCTCGTCCTCAGAGGCTTCACCGATAGATCGATGGAGCGCCATGAAACTGCATTTATAGTCCTCGGCCTCAACGATGGCAGCACTCGCGTCGCTTTTATAAATGAACAAAAAGTCATTTGGCGCCCACTACCTGCCGGGGATGAACCGGATTTGCCGGACTGTATTTTGTATCAGGCCAGAACATGGGGCGCTTGGTAAACCATCTTCTTCACCTTTCGGAGCAGCATATGCACCTTAAAATCGTCGTTTTGATCGTCTTATCGAGTGTATTCGCGCTCGGCCAGCGGCCGTATTACCCATCCCGCGTTCACGGCCACCTCTCTTCACTCGCACATCTGAAAACATGGGCCAATGAGTATCCCGTCTCCGCCAAACGCAACATCTTCAAGGATGCGGCACTCCATCGCGCCTTGCTCCACCTGCTCGGCAAAGTTGGTTACCAGCGGCTGGTCGAAGACTTCCAACACTCGGCGCCGGTTGAAATCATCGACGGCTATTTCGTTATGCACAGCGTCCCCGACATTTCCAATCCCAACCAGGAAACCGCTTTTGTCGTTTTCTGGATGTACTACGACACAGTGCTGGTCGCATTTAAATCAGAATTTGGAGTGGATTGGCGCCCTGTCCCCGAGTATGGCCAACCCACCGTGCCAGAATGCGTCTCGCGCATGGTGCAGCAATTGGGACCTTGGTCTCCACCTGGTTTCTCGCAATCTCACTAGGCCCTTCCGCGCCTCAGGCAGACCATGCATCTGCCCCTTGTGCGGTTTGCAAATAGCTCTCAACTAATCGCGCTGATTTTTGCGGCTCACTTTTGCGATTGCGCTGGCCGAAGTCCCAAGCCCCTTCGCGATTTCGATTCTCTGTTCTTCTCCGGAAAAATCTTGGATGGGGCCTTGATCTGCGACGTGATATCCAGCATCGGGGCCCCATCGGGAGCCACACCCATCGGTGTCATCGCTGGTCCACGGAGGCCGGCCATCAATTCACTCAGTGCCCGCTGCAGTTGCGTCCTGTTAGCCCGCACTTTGGCTGGTTTCGGTGGTCGAGTAATGTGCTTCCCTCCAACCCGCGTCACTGTGCCGTCCGTGTTCAACACGATAGTTCCCCTTACCAGTGCTTCTCTATATCGGTCGTTCAGGGCTCTGGCGACATCAGCTTTGGTTACGTAACCTTTGCCGTCAGCATCAAATGCACTACTGTTCTGTCGGTAAGCTTTGGAAGGAGACCTGAACAGGACATAGTCGTCAGGCTTCCTCAGATCTGCCGGGTGGAGAATTGCCATATAAACGTCTGTCAGACTATGCATCTGCCCCTTGTGCGGTTGCAGATACTTCTCCACGTAATCGAGCTGGTCTTGCTGGCTCATCTTCCCAAGTTTTTCGGTCGAAGTTCCAAGCCCCTCGGCGATCTCGGGCATGAATTGAATCAGGCCCGTTGCGCCGCTGTGCATCGCGTTTGGAGTGTTAGGGGACCACTTCCCGTTGGTTTCAAAATCAATTGCCGTCATCAACCAGTTCGGATCAATTCCCAGACGATCACTAATACCCTTGACCTTGGTTAAGATTTCAGGTTTGACCTTGTCGCCATAAACAAACCCACCTCTGTTTTTCTCCGGAAAGATTTTGGACGGTGATCTTACTTGAGACGTCATGTCTAACATCGGCGCCCCGTCGGGAGCTACTCCCATGGGCGTCATCGCCGGACCGCGGATACCTGTCATCAGTTGGCTCAGCTGTTGTTGCAACTGAGTCTTATCAGGCCGCAATTTGGGTGGGTTTGGTAACGGAACCGACGACTGTTTGGGAATCTTCGATCGCGTATCTTGTTGGCCCGATACACTCACTATGGGAGGGCTGCCAGACTTTTCCGCCTGATCGAATGTGCTTCCTTTACCCATTCCCAGGAATGGATTGGATTGCTCGTAGCCTCTGGATCCCACGTTCATTGATGGATCTGCGCCAGCAGGAATGAAACCTCGAAAAATATTGCGTCCTTGAGGTTGTTCGAATCCCCATTTCTGCGCTGGTGCTTGCGAGACAGGTGTCAAGCCTGATTCGCGCCAGGGCGCGATAGTCTCCGGACCCAGCCTTGGAATTGTTTGCCCCACACTCAGTCCCCCTGCATTCGGCACAGCTTCATTGACCCTGGAAGGAAAGATTCGACGGACGTGACTGTCAACTCCCCCCTGGTCCGGCATCAATTCAGGGGCCGGTTGCAGCGTGGATTGCGGCTGCCAGATTCCCTTACGCGCCATCTGCACGATGCGCTGGCCAATCGAAAGCCTCTGGCCGGCACTGGAATCGTCTTGCTGGTCTGGGTCGTTGGCCCCGACGTAGTTGAGACCCCCAAATCGAGGTAGAAAAGTTGTCGTTTCGTCCTGGTCGTCTCCTCGTGGATCGTCAAACGCCATAATTGAATTCCGACCTCTCTGATATGAAATGTGGTTAAAGCTCGTGGCTTGTTTAGAGTGAAGCTTGATCAGTGACCGTCAGTGAAATCTGTCCCGGCCTGCCGTGGATCAGTGTCATCCCAGTAGAGTTTTGCTTTTGTCCTTGCCTTTGCTTTTCAGATTCCGGCGTTCTGGCAACCTGGCTGATTCGCGTTCATTCGCGGCAAAAAAGGTTTTGCGATATCGAGTGCGTTACCCTGCAGTATTTGCCTTTGCTAATTACTAACTGCTAGAGCGTGTTTCAAAAATACCTCCTGAGGGTAATCCACAGGCAGGCGACATAGAAGAAGGCGCGATAAGTGGAGAGTAAATGTTCATGACGAACCAGCAATCGGCGAAACTGTCCCAGCCAAGAATTGGTTCGTTCCAC
>DATDGH010000444.1:0-2817 GCA_036522215.1 Candidatus Angelobacter sp.
AAGGTTGGCTCCTGCAAATGGGGAGTTCAGGAGCAAGTCGGATAAATTAGCATAGGTTTTCTTTGTTCCGCTGAGAATAAACTCCACCCAGACGCTCATCTATAATGAAAACAGACGGTTCTCCGCACTGTCGCTGGTTTATCAGGAATAACGTGACCCTTCAAAGCGCTGCCCGATGCGGTTTGTAAGGGAATAGGGACCTCTCGCTGCGCTCGAGGTAAACTAAAAAAGCACAATGTCCTCTCAGACGATTGCCGTAGCCATGTCGGGCGGTGTGGATTCCTCCACCGTTGCGGCCATGCTGCGCGCGGAGGGCCACAATGTTGTCGGCCTGACTATGCAACTCTGGAACCAGCGCCGCCTTGCTGGGCATCCGGGCATGCCGGAGCAGGTCCAGGGGCGATGCTGTTCCATTGACGATGTTTATGACGCTCGCCGCGTCGCCGAAGACCTGGGCATTCCTTACTACGTGGTCAATCACGAGGAGCGATTCGAGAACGATGTTGTGCGTCCTTTCGTGGAGGAGTATCTTTCCGGGCGCACGCCGATTCCCTGCAGTCTCTGCAACAACCATCTCAAGTTCGATCAGCTCCTGATCACGGCCCGCCAGATCGGCGCCGACCTTCTGGCCACCGGCCACTACGCGCGCTGCGAGTTCGATCCTGAGCGCAATCGCTGGCTGCTCAAGCGCGCCGCCGACGTGACCAAGGACCAGACGTATTTTCTTTTTGGACTTACCCAGGAGCAGCTCAGCCGGACGCGGTTTCCTCTGGGCGAGATGACCAAGCCACAGGTGCGCGAGGTTGCGCGCCAGCACCAACTGGCGCTGGCGGAGAAGCCGGACTCCCAGGAAATCTGCTTTGTTCCCAGCGGCGACTACAAGAAGTTCATTGACGCCTATCTGGCGGAGCAGGGTGAATCACTTCCCGATACCTCGGGCGAAATCGTTACCCAGAAGGGCGAGGTGCTGGGCCACCATGCCGGTATTCACAACTTCACCGTGGGTCAACGCAAGGGTCTGGGTGTAGCGACTGGATCCCCGCTGTATGTGATTCAGATCAACGGTGAACTGGGTCAGGTTACAGTCGGCGACAACGACGACCTGATGGCGCGCACGCTGATTGCGCACAAGCTGAACTGGATTGCCATTGAAGATCTGAGAGGGCCGTTGCTGGTGAGTGCCAAGATTCGCCATCGCCACCAGCCGGCCCCAGCCGTGGTGGAGAGGAGAGAAGACGGCGAAGCACGCGTTACCTTCGTCGAGCCCCAGCGCGCTATCACGCCGGGGCAGGCGGTGGTCTTCTACGATGACGAGGTCGTGATCGGCGGTGGCTGGATCGCAGAAGTAGAGCGATAAATCACCGCGCAAGTCTCGCCCGTTGGGACGTTCTTCCTATGCGCATCCCAACCATGAAGCTCCTGCAGAATTTCCTGTTGATCTTTGCGGCATTGCTGCCGGCGACGGCACAGGAGTCTACCTTTCATGGCCAATCGAATATAGTGCTGGTTCCGACCCTGGTCAAAGACGGGGGCGGCAATCCTGTTTTCGGACTGCAAGCCAGCGACTTCATCGTTGAGGACGACGGAGTAGCCCAGGAGATTCGCCTGGACGAACTGGCTGACTCCGAGCCGCTCTCCCTGGTGGTTGCCATTCAGCGCGGACGCACGGCCAAACTAGAATCTGAACGTATTCGCACCTTGAGCATCTTGCTAGATCCGATTCTCGGATCGGGCCACGCGGAGGTGGCCGTAGTTGCCTTTGACAGCCATGTGGAGCCGGTTCAAGACTTTACTCCCGATGGAGACTTGATCGCTGCTGGTCTTAAAAAACTCAAGCAGGGAGACGGCGGGGCGGCAATCCTGGATGCAGTCTCCTATTCCTTGCGGCTCCTGGAAAAAACTCCAGAACGCCATCGGCGAGCCTTGTTGTTGATCAGCGAAACCCGCGACCACGGCAGCAAGAGCACGATTGACGAAGCAGTGATTGCCATCGGCAGGAGCAACACGCTCATCTTTACGCTGGCATTCTCGCCATCTCTTTCCAACGTACTGGATGATCTGCGTGGCAAATCAAAACAGGAAAAGGATTGGGTGGATCTAGGTGTTTTGGCAACCAGACTGGCTGTGATGTCGCGGCAGGCGATGAAAACCAACGTCCCAAAAACGCTGGCTTGGATGACTGGTGGCGAATACGAACTTTTCAAATCACACAAAGGATTTGAAGCTCGCATGAACGAGTTTTCCAACCATCTGTCTGTTCGCTATGAGTTGAGCTTTCAGCCTGTACAACCGCATCCTGGATTGCATCAACTTCAGGTGAAGCTCAAGGACGGCAAGAAAGGTTCCGTTCTGGCCAGAAGCACTTACTGGGCTATGGCCAAGCCCGAGTGATGATTGGAGAATCTGCGGATCCTTATAAGCCCAGATCAATAATCTTTCCGGTTACTTTCCCATCCCCAATCTCCAGCCTTCCCACACTGATTGGCAATTTGAATCTTCTTGGTCCGGCGCTGCCAGGATTGAAGTAGAGCACTCCTCCTTTGGCTTCCTGGTTTGGCTGATGCGAGTGGCCGCTGATCACGGCCGCAAATCCGGCAGCCCGCGGGTTGAGGTCAAGAGCATTCAGGTCGTGGATGACGTAGATGTGCAGCCCAGCCAGCTCAACCATTTCGGTTTCAGGAAATCGTTTTGTCCACGGTTCACGATCAACGTTTCCCCTGATAGCAGTGACAGGAGCGATCTTCTCCAAGGCAGGTATGATCTCAGGCGCTCCAATGTCTCCGGCGTGAATGATGTGCTCCGAGCCATTGAGAGCCT
>DATDGH010000445.1:0-3718 GCA_036522215.1 Candidatus Angelobacter sp.
ACCAAAACCGCGACAAAATTTCGCAGCACCCGTGATAACCCGAGAAGCGAAATAACGGAGTCCAGCAGATGGAGCTTCTGCGGCTTAGGCACCGAAGGGTTTTGCAGGACAGTGCGCAACTCCGGATTGGACTTGAGCAGCTCTACCATCGCCGCCAGCTCCTGCACTGCCTGGCCCGGTTCGATCCGAAGATCGACAACCACCTCAACAAAAGCGCGGGCGTAGCGACTGGCGACGGCCGCCATCAGTTTTCGTCCTTCCCCAGCCGTGAAGCGAAGCTGCGGACCAGTTGCTCGTCCGTGCTCTCACTGATCCTGATCTTCTTTTCTGCCAGGCTGACTGCTAACTCCGCCGTATAAGCTTTAAGCTCCCGTCGTGCCGCCGCAGCGGCACTAGAGATTTCCTGCTCAGCCGATTCCACAATTCTGCGCCGCTCTTCTTCCGCTGCTGCCATCATATGTTCTTCTTCAGTCTTGCCGGATGCTTCAGCTTCGTGCCGCATCTGAGCGATTTCCGTGTCCAACCGGGAAAGGCGCGCCTCTACTTCGCTTAACCGTCGTCGCGCCTCCTCACTGGTTTTGCGCGCCTCTTCCAGGCGCCGTTGGATGGCCTCCGTCCGGTTGCGGAAGACCGCTGGCAACGCCTTCCGGAGAAAAAACCACAGGACGGCAAAGACAACGATGAAGTTCAATACCACGCACAGCCAGTAAGTAGTATCCAGGCTCAACCCGGTCATGCGGGCTATGGCTTTGATTGAACCCGAATGCCGGAACTGATCATTCGAATCCCCTTCCGGCTCCTTACCGGCCTGAGCAGTTTTATCCGCGGTGGTGGACTCCTGCGCGGGCGCGGAAGACGCGGAGCTCTGTGGATGTTGTGGTTCCTGGGCGCGAACTGCAGTGGGCAAGCTTAAAAAAGTGAACAGCAGCGCAAAGACTGCAAGCATAACCCAAGCCTGGCGTTCTCCGTGGCTCGGCGACTCCGCGGTGGATTTGGGGTATTGAGCAGTCATTGCGTTACCTGCTTCCACTGGCCGCAACCGGCCGCAGAATGGACGCAATGACCTGGTCTGCAAGCGCGTCAGCCTGGCTCTCCAGCGAACTGCGGGCTTCGTTTACGTCCCTCTCCAGGGCCGCGCGGGCATGTTTCACCGTCTCGTCAGCATGCTGACGTGCCTGTGCCAGCGCTGCGCTACGCTTTTCCATGATGTGCCGCCTGCGGCCTTCCTGCGCTTTGTAGATTTGCGAGCGGGCTTCACGCAATCTCTGCTCATACTCGGCTGTGCGTGCTTCAGCCTTGGAAATCTCTGATTGCGCCTCCTGCATAGCGCCCTCCGTGCGGGCGTGACGCTCAGCCAGAATCTGTTCCAGCTTCTTATGGACAAGTTGGCGGTACGCCACCCACAGCACCAGAAAACAGATGATGGTAGGGATGGAAGTAAGCAGTAATTCGCCTAGTTGCTTAAGTATGTCCATTGAGTTGTAGTGAATAGAAGCGGAACTCGGATGACCAGCAAACTCTCTAAATTATCATCCGTTTAGAGGCAATGTCAACGCGTGCAAAGGGTTCAAAAATCCGGGTTTTTAGATGATGTTTTTGTGGCTCAAAAACCACGATCCAGAGTAGCCGAAACAACGTTATTATGCGGGTATTCACCGCAAAAAACCTGCGAAAAGTCTTGACAATTTCTGTCAAGAGCCTAAAATAAAAATATCACCTCCGATCCGATTCTGGATCGAATGGGCTTGTGACCAAGGAAAAGTCACCTCTTCTTGGTTTCAGGCCCATTTTGATGTTTGGCTATTAGCTCTTGGCCTTTGGCTCCTGGCTTTTCTCCCGTGGTTCGATCTCCCCAATTCGCTGATATTTTGATCAATGGAAATCAGCCCAATCAGTGTTATCAGCGGTAAGCTCTTGGCAAATTGAGGGATTATTTGTGCGCGCGGGGAACAACCGCGAACTGCCGCAGCACTCGCGCCAATGACTCCGGCACTTCCACTTCCATCTGCACTGCGCCATCGCGGTAGGCACGTTTCAAGATATGGGCACGGGCCTCGATCTGCGAGAGAAGCTTGCCCTCACTCTGCGGAACGCGAATGCGCAGGCGCTCCAGCGCATCGATTTCCAGCCGACGGTCAATCGCCGTCAGAAGGCTATCCAATCCTAGCTTGGCGGCAGCAGAAACATAAACAGTGTTGCCGGCATCTGCGAGCGATCTGCGTTGCACTTCAGGCAGAAGATCGGTCTTGTTCATCACCCGGATTTGCGGCGTGCTCATCACATCCAGTTCGTCAAGTACGAGTTCAACTTGTTGTTGATGCTCGTGCGATATGGGGCTGGTAACATCAGCTACGTGCAGCAGCAGCGATGCCCGCTGCACCTCTTCCAGGGTGGCGCGAAAAGCGCTTACCAGCGTAGTGGGCAGGCTGCGGATAAAACCCACGGTATCCGACAGAAGAATTTTCCGCTTGCTGGGCAAAGTAATAGAACGCACAGTTGGGTCCAGCGTGGCAAACATCCTGGCGGAAGCGACCACGCCTGCGTCTGTGAGCGCATTGAACAGAGTTGACTTGCCCGCATTGGTATAACCCACCAGCGCCACCGTAGCCAGGGGAACAGACTCTCGCCTCCGGCGCTGCTGGGAGCGGATGCGCCGGACATCCTCCAGTTGACCTTTTATGTGACGGATACGACGAAAGATCCTGCGGCGATCGGTTTCCAACTGGGTTTCACCGGGACCGCGGGTGCCGATTCCGCCGCCAAGCTGTGACATCTCCACTCCGCGTCCGGTAAGCCGGGGCAGCGGGTATTCGAGCTGCGCCAGCTCTACCTGGAGCTGGCCTTCACGGGTGCGTGCGTGCCGCGCGAATATGTCCAGAATGAGTTGCGTGCGATCGATCACCCGAGCATTCACCTCGGCTTCAATATTGCGCTGTTGTGAAGGTGAAAGCTCGTGGTCCACCAGCACCACGTCAGCGTCGCTGGAGGCCGCCGCTCCGGCAATTTCCTGAAGTTTGCCTTTGCCAATCAGGGTGGCCGGATCGGGCTGGTCGCGGTGCTGCACAAATTCGCCCGCAATCTGCGCTCCCGCCGATCGCGCCAGTTCGCGGAATTCAGCCAGCGATTCTTCCCGCCCGCCGGCAGCAGATGGGGTGGGTTTCCGTTCATCCGCAACCGCGCTGCGCGCAATCAAAGCGCTGGGAGGAATTTCCAGGTCTTTATCGATCCGCGAACGGCGGCGAAACTGCACGGCCACAAGAAAGGCGCGCTCCGGCCGGTCACGATGGGTCAGAATCATCCCATCATGACCTCGGGTATGGCGGGAACTTCCGGAAATAAACTAATCCTCCGACTTCGCTGCGCTGACTTCGCCTTCCGTGGCCGGAGGCTGGTGCGAGCGATTGTCTGCATGGTGACTGCCCTTGGACATGACTACCGTCGAAATCGCGTGCTTGAAGATGAGTTGTTCCTGATTGTTGGTTTCCAGTACCACGGAATACTTGTCAAAGGAGCGAATGCGGCCGGAGAGCTTCACGCCGCTGAGCAGGTAAATGGTGATCTGCGTCTTATCTTTGCGCGCAGTATTGAGAAACGAGTCCTGAATGTTTTGTGCCGGCTTGTTTTCCATCTGCCGATCTTTCTCCTGTATACCATCCATAACGCTGGGACCTTTGCACAGCGGCAATGAACTGATCTTGGAACGCTAACGGTTCATTGT
>DATDGH010000446.1:0-18484 GCA_036522215.1 Candidatus Angelobacter sp.
GGGACCGCGTGACCAACCGCGTGAACAAAGAAGTTTTTGTGAAGGCGGATGCGCGCGCCAGATACAAGGCCGTGGTTGACGTGGTGGACGATGTCCGTTCCGCCGGCGTGGACCAACTGGGTCTGCTCACCGAACAGAAGCAGCAAAAAGGCGCAGCGCCCCCAGCCGGTCCGGGTGGAAGTTAAGTCCTGGCTGGAAGCCAGGGGAAGTTTTTCTAACAAGAGGCAGGTAATTTATGGCAATGACAACTGGCTCACAGAATAGTGGGCCGACTTGCGACATCAACGTGACCCCCATGATTGACGTGTTGCTGGTGCTGCTGATCATTTTCATGGTCATCACTCCGCTGACGCCGCATGGACTGGAGGCGCTGGTTCCACAGCCGCCTCCAAAGGACGCAAAGCCCCAGGAGGATAACCGTACGGTTGTAGTGCAGGTGCTGCAACGGCCCGGTGCGCGTGCTTCACTGAAGATCAATCAGGACGATGTGAGCTGGAACGACCTTGGCAACCGTCTGACTGAGATTTTCAAGACCAGGGCTGAGCGGGTCATGTTCGTTCGCGGCGACGATGACGTAGAGTTTCAGGATGTAGCTCAGGTGATTGATATCGCCAAGGGAACTCAGTGGGTAGACAAAATTGGTTTGCTGACGAGAAATATTGAAGCAGGTAATTAGTTAAGTTTTAAGAGCAGGTTGAACCCCTCAAGAACATCCCGGGACTGGCGAAAGGGCGCCGGCCCCGGGAGCTTCATTTTTTTCAATCTGTTACACTTTCAAGCCGCATTGAATTAAGGAGCAACAAAACCATGAATAGAAGCGCACGTCTTGTGACGGTCTTGGCCGTCGCAGCCGCGCTGTTGAGCATAGGCGGATGCAAAAAGCTGCAAGCTCGCGATCAACTCAACAAAGGCGTACAGGCCTACAAGGGCAACCACCCCGAAAAGGCCATCGAGTTTTTTAAGAATGCCGTAAGTCTGGACAGTAATCTCGAGGTGGCCAAACTGTACCTGGCTACGGCCTTGATGCAGCAATATGTTTCCGGAATGGATACGCCGGAAAACAATGCTTATGCCACCCAGGCCATTGAACAGTACAAGGAAGTGCTGCGCGACGATCCCAAGAACATCACTGCCTTAAAGGGCATCGCATCCTTGTACCTGAACATGAAAAAGTTCAATGATAGCGCGGAGTATTACAAGAAGGCGATTGACGCCGATCCCAATGATCCGGAAGCCTACTATTCCGTGGGCGTGATCGATTGGACGGCGGCCTATAAAGACATAGCCGACCGGAAAGCCAAGGTTGGTCTGGGCGTGGAAGATCAGGCTAAAGGCAAGCAATTCTGTGATGACGTCAAAGCCGCAGACGCACCCCGGATAGACGAGGGTCTCAAGATGCTGCAAACGGCAATGGAGAAACGCCAGGATTATGACGATGCCATGATCTATACCAATCTTTTGTATCACCGCAAAGCGGACACAGAATGTGGTGATCCTGATGCCTACAAGGCGGATCTCAAGGCGGCCAACGATTGGAGTGACAAAGCCATGGCTGCTCGCAAGAAGAAATTTGATGAGGCGGCCAAGAAAAACAACGGCGGCATTGTGCTGGATCAGCCGAAAGGTAGTACTAAGAATTAGCAGTTAGTATTGAGCAAGACCAAGCCCCTCCCCGCGGAGGGGCAGTTTTTTTGTCCACAGCAAGTTAGAATCGACTCCATACCGATGTGGTCTATGCCATTGGCGTTTTCCTGGGAAAGATAGCCAGTTGACCATTCATGTTTAAGAAAGTTCTGATAGCGAATCGCGGCGAGATTGCGGTGCGGATCATCCGTGCGTGCCGGGAGATGGGTATTCTGTCGGTTGCCGTGTTCTCTGATGTCGATCGCGGCGCTCTGCATGTGAGTAAAGCGGATGAAGCGTATGCGATTGGTCCCGCGGCTGCGTCAGAGTCCTACTTGAACATCGGAAAGATCATCGCCACAGCCGCGCGCTGCGGCGCAGATGCCATTCATCCGGGATACGGCTTTCTTTCTGAGAACGCGGCGTTCGCCCGCGCCTGCGGGGAGGCGAGAATCAAGTTCATTGGTCCCACGGCCTCTGCCATGGAGATCATGGGATCCAAGACCCGGGCCCGCCAGGCAGTCCAGGCGGCAGGCTTGCCAACGGTTCCTGGCTCCGCCAAGGGGCTGACGGTGGAGGAGGCCGATCGACTAGCCGCAGAGATCGGGTTCCCCGTGATGATTAAGGCGGCAGCTGGAGGCGGCGGCAAAGGGATGAGGCTGGTAAAGACCCCAGCCGACTTGCGCCCAGCCTTTGACACCGCCAGGAGCGAGGCAGAACGGGCCTTCAAGAACGGCGAGCTCTATCTGGAAAAAGTAATAGAGAACTCGCGGCACATCGAGATCCAGGTGCTGGGCGACGAGCATGGCAACCTCATCTATCTCGGAGAGCGGGAATGCTCCGTGCAACGCAGGCATCAGAAGGTGATTGAAGAGGCGCCCTCTGCGGTTGTCGATGAAGATTTACGGCGTCGTATGGGCCGGGTAGCAGTGCAGGCGGCGAAGTCGGCAGGCTATACCAATGCCGGAACGGTAGAATTCCTGGTTGATAGCAGGCAAAACTTTTACTTCCTGGAGATGAATACCAGGCTGCAAGTGGAGCACCCGGTTACAGAGATGGTTACCGGCCTCGACCTGGTCCACTTGCAATTGCGAATTGCAGCCGGAGAAAAGCTACCCCTGCGCCAGGAAGACATCAGTATCCGCGGACATGCTCTCGAGTGCCGAATTTACGCCGAAGACCCCGACAACAACTTTTTCCCCTCACCGGGAAGGATCACCAGGTTATTGCAGCCGTCAGGGCCGGGCATCCGCGAAGACGCGGGCGTTTACGAAGGTTGGACGGTGCCGCTGGACTACGACCCCATGCTTTCCAAGCTCATTGCCCATGCCCCCGACCGAACGGCGGCGATCGCGCGCATGAGACGGGCACTGGATGAATATTTCATCAGCGGCATTAAGACCAACCTCCCATTGTTCCGGCGGCTGCTGGAGCACCCGGATTTTGCCGCTGCCCGGATCGATACCGGGTTTCTCGATCGCATGCTGGCAACTGGACCTGAAGCGGGTGCGTCGCAGGATGGCTTAGCACAGATAGCTGCGATTTCTGCCGCGCTTTTTGCCGCGCGTACCCAGGCAAGTTCTGAGCGGAACGGCAGCGCAAAAGCCAATGGTGAAAAACCGCAAGACTCCAACTGGAAAAGAACGGCGCGCACAGAGGCCCTGCGTAACGAATGATCTATGAGGTCAGCATCGCAGGCAAGACGCACAAAGTTGAGCTTTCCCGTGCGGGGCAGGGATGGCGCTGCAAGCTGGATGGCCGCGAGCTTCCTCTGGACGTGACTTCGGTCCAAAAGGGCGTGTTGTCAATCCTGGTCGATGGGAAATCCTACGAAGCAAGACAAGAGACAACGCCCACGGAAAACAACATTGTGGTTGGGCGGGAGCGGTTTAACGCAGTGGTGCGCGATCCTCGTTCACTGCGCTCACGAAGAAGCTCCGGCGCGGCTGAAGAAGGGGTAAAGAAGGTTGTTGCTCCCATGCCCGGCAAGGTGGTGCGCATCCTGGCGCCTGTGGGCACAGCAGTTGAGGCCGGCCAGGGCGTAGTGGTGATTGAAGCCATGAAGATGCAGAACGAAATGAAATCACCAAAAAAAGGAACGGTAAAGAAGATCAACGCGCCCGAAGGCGCCGCGGTGGAAGCAGGCCAGGTGCTGGCGGAAATCGAGTGATAGTTATTTCTGGCCGGCGTCTTTCAGAATTTGCTCGGCGTAGTAGTTATGGATCTCGGCGCCATCGCGCACCAGCTCGTCATAGGCCGAGCGCAGAAGCTGTTCCCGCTGGTTCCTTAGTTGCGTGCGGATGAATTGCTGCACGTTTGGATCAGTCAGCCCGCGCTGACCAGCAGGCTCTTTCCCCAGCAATTTGACAATGCGAAAGCCCAGGACCTTCTGCGTAGCTGGATTTGCCACCTTGATGGGTTCACTGTACTGGTTCGGTTTGAGTCTCAGTACAGCTTCGCGCGTGGCCGCGTCGCGGTCCTTAAGTGCGGACTCAGGCAGAGGTTGAAGCTCACCCCCATTGCGCCCGGTATCCAGGTCCTCAGAGTATTTCCCAGCCAACACAGCAAAATCCTCGCCGCTCTCCAGGCGATTGTGGACCATCTTGATCTTTTCGTAAGCCTGCGCTTCATTTTCCGCCTTGCCCGGAATCTGATTGGAGGGCACACTAGGCAGCGCGCTGACATAGATATGAGCCAGCAGGTACTGGGGCTCTATAACGTTGAACTGGGCCTTGTTCTGGTTATAGAAGGTCTGGATGTCGGCATCACTGATGGTGATCTTGCTGCCAATCTCCTTGTTCAGAAGCTTATCAATGGTCAAGCGACGCCGAATTTCCTGGCGGTATTCATCCTCGGTATATCCCATGTCCTGAAGTTTCTTGGCAAATTCCTCTTTGGTATAGGGCGCTTTATCCTGGCTCACATGGCTCTCAACTTCTTCGTCTGAGGCCAACACCCCTAACCTTTCCGCCTTCTGCAGATAAAGCTGGATATTGATCACTTGCTGCAAAAGCTGGAGACGCACCGCCCGCTCCTGCTCCGGCAACGGCTTCTGCGGCGCTCCGGCAAGCTGGCGCTGGTAGGCCTTATCTACTTCCGAGCGCGTGATCTTATAGCCATTAACCTTGGCCAGCACGTCCTGATCAGAATCCTGGTGGCTGCATCCAGCAGCCAGCAAGAGCAAAGCCACACCCAACAGCAGCAGATTGCGACACCGCATCTGTTTCAACAGACACCCCTCTCGAGAGTGAAAATTGGATGCGCCTACGATAAATGAAGCGTGGGTCATGCGCTAGTTTTTTGCATTGGCTGAAGGCATTTTTTCTCCTGCGTCAGCCAGCGCATGGTCAATGATGGAGTGCATCACGTCGTCGGGGACAATGCCGGATATTCTTTCGCCATTGATGAAGAGCGTGGGAGTTGCGTCCACTCCCAGCTTGTCGGCCTCGGACATGGAGGCGCGCACAGCACTCTCATCAGATTTCTTCACACATGCTTCCAGCTTTTGCCCGTTCAGATGATGTTTTTCTCCCTGCTCCGTGGTCAATTTGTCCAGGTTGCCGAAGGTCTCCTGAGGAGTGTGGCCGCCGATAGTTCTGGCATTGGCGTGGACGTAGTCAGCGAAATCCCAGTAAGCGTCACCGTTCTGGTCCGCCAGGCAGTTGGCGTCAATGGCGGCGTGCATGGCCCATGGATGGATCTCAATAAGGGGATAGTCCTTGTAGATGAACTTCACTCTGCCGCCGTATTCCTTCAACAAACCAGGGAAAAGCGAGGCGTGCATTTTGGCGCAATAAGGACACTGAAAGTCATCGTAATTGACGATGACGACTTTGGCGGCCTCGCTTCCGCGCACCGGCCTGCCCTTTACGTCAATCTTCGACATCAGGTCCTGCGAAATGTCGATCTTCTCCAGCCGGGCCAGGGTCTTCCGGTCTTTGGAGACCAGAAAGTCAAAGGTAGTCTTCTTTGCATCGTGGGCAAAGGTGACGATCACTTTGTCGTATCCGGGCACATCGCTGGCCTCAGGAGCTGAGATCGAGATGTCAACCTGTGGGGCGACGGAGTAACGGGAGCGGATCTCGTTTTGGATCCTGTGCAGGACGTCAGGACTTATGCTGGCAACGGCATTGGTGCTTTGAGCTTTGCAGCCGCAGGCTGCCAGTATCAGGAACAAGAAGACGTTCAAGTAAGCGAGTTTTTTTCGGGCCAAGGGAACCACCTTCAAACACAGAGAAATGATCTTTGATTATCTCACGAGCGAACCGCTGAAAACGCAGTCTTTACGGCAGCTTTACCAGAGTGCCGGGGTCAAGACCTGCATTCATTGACCCGGAACGGAATCCTTCTGCATCCACAGTTACGTACAGGAAACCAAGGCCTCTGAAGATCCTGGTGAATTCGGAAAACATCTGGACGGTGAGGGCCCTGGGCAGTTCATCGCGGGCAATCTCAATACGTACGATTTCGCCATGATGTCGGACCCGGACCTGGTGAAAGCCTAATGACCGCAAGGAGTCCTCGCCGCGTTCTACCGCCAGCAGAGCTTCGCGCGTGACGGGACGTCCGTAGGCGATACGGGAGGAAAGACACGCGGACGCGGGCTTATCCCAGACGCGCAGACCGGCCTGCTGTGCCAGTTCCCGGATGTCAGCCTTGGAGAGACCGGCCTGCAGCAGTGGAGCGGCCACATGGTGCCGCGCTGCCGCCTTTTGACCCGGACGAAAGTCTTCTTGATCGTCGAGATTCACGCCGTAAGCGACCGAAGTGAATTTATGCTCCCGCGCGAAGCGCTCCATCAGGTCGAAGAGTTCGTCTTTGCAATGAAAACAGCGCAGGCCATCATTGCGAACGTACTCCGGACGTTCCATCTCCTGCGTCTGAATGATTTGGTGAGGAATCTGCTGCTCCTGAGCAAACGCAATAGCATCTTGAAGCTGAACCCGGGCCAGGCTGGGAGAGTCGGCGATTACAGCCAGCATGTCGTCGCCCAGCACCTGATGGGCAGCGTACGCCAGATAGGCTGAATCCACGCCTCCGGAATAGGCGATCAGCGTTCGACCCAGGCTTGAAAGTATTTGCTCCAGATGCCGTTGTTTGGTGGCAACATCCACTATTTGATTTTACAGAGTATTAGGACTTTGATTTTCAAATTCCCAAATTCCCCAATTCTCTGATAAATCCGTAATGCTTTCATCTAAACGAAAATAGAAATCTCGGAATTTGCCGCACGACTCAGAAGAGTCTTTGCTGCCGTCTCAGGTTGCCGAAGCTGCCTATGTTTGCCAGGGTGAAGGCAAAGCGATACGAATTCTCATTGCGGACGGAGCCCAGGGCAAATCGGCGGTATTCGAAGCTGGCGCCACAACAGTCCCAGTTATAGGCCGCCTGGGCGGCAGAGTACTGCACAAAATTGAAAGTCGAATCAAATCCGACATTCACTGCCGCGCTCAGGCCTCGTTTGCTGGGGCTGCCGTAGCCGGCCAGCAAGCGGAACTGGTTGAACTGGGCCGGGCCGGGAATAGGATTGGAGACAAATATCTCACCCGGAACACGCAAGAAGGCATGGCTGCCGCCGAGGAAATAATCGCCAAAGTGGAAAGTACCGAAAGCGGTGCTGGCATTAATGCGTCCCGTGGTGGTGTCGTAGTCCACCTCCCACTGAACGTCTGTGTTGCCGGTGGTGCGCATGCGCAAGCGCGAGACGATGGGAGAGAACCGGCGCGGCTGAGTAAGGAATGCGATACCGGCAAAATCAGCGGTGGTAGTGAGCACATTCCGCCTGCCATTGATGATTGCTCCGCCAAAATTGGGGTCAAAGAAGTATTTCTGTTTCAGTTCCCAGGTAACAAATTCGTTCGCGCCCGCAGGCGTGCAGACGGTGGATTTGGTGTTGGAGCCTGTCGCCTCTGAAGCGTTCGCTTTGCCGTTGTTGTCTGATTTTTCCGGATTACAGGGCTGATGCACGTGTTTCAGGTAGAAGCGCTGGGTAAGACCGTATTCGACTTCGTTGGTGTCGCTGAGGATGTCGCGATAGTCAAAGCGGATGACGGAGGGAAAATTCGCAATCCCACTGGTGAGGCGATAGATGAGATACGGCTCAATTGTATGCTTGAGCTTCCGGCCGGCCACAGGCTTCCCAAAGATTCGGGCAAGTGTTGGCGGCCGAATTTCAACTGCCGTCTCCACAGAACGGCGGTTCACGATCTGTTGCACCGCCAGGCCAACGCTGGTGCTCGGCAGGCGGCTTTCTGTGTAAAAGGTGTTGCGCAATGCAATTTCAGGGCGAAAGGTCCAGCCGCCCATAAACAGCGGCAAAGAGACATCCGGTTCCACATCCAGGCGTCCCACCAGGTTTGGAGTATCAAACCCCGGCTCGGTTCGGCGCAATCCCTCGGCTGCGGTGTCGAACGACCAGTAGAGACGGGAACCGCCCAGTCTCTGGTCAACGCTGGAGATCTCGATACCAGGCGCGTGGAAGATGGTAACCAGGTCGCCATGAGCGGTGCTTTGAAAATTCTGGTAGCGAGAGGCGAACGCATTCACTGAGAAGCCGGAATAGGTTTTGGAGAGGAAGGCAACAGATTTGACTTCAGAGTCCACTGCCTGGGAAAAATTCTCAGTAAACGCCAGCCGGAACACGAAAGAACTCAGGTAATTGAGAGAGGCCACGCCGCGAAAATCGTGAGGCAAAATGGCTTCTCCGTTGAGCTTGACATCTTCGCCGCCCTGGTCAACCTTGGGTGTTCCAGTGCCGCGATCCAGCACCCCAAAGTAGTCCACATTCAGGTAGGAACCGTCGCTGGGACGAGCACGGAAGGTGTCATGCATAGCCCAACCGCGCTGAGAAAAATACTCTGCGCCCACCGTAGCATCCATGCTGCGGTCAATGGCCCAATAGAATGAATCGCCCAGGATAGTTCCCTTGGTTGAGGAGGTGCCGAAGATAGGCAATAGAAAACCGCTTTGCCGTCCCGTTCTTTCCACGGGAGGCGCGACGAAAGGAAGATAAATAATTGGAACACCTTTGAGGCGAAAGATGGTGTTATGAATGTGCGCGGACTCGCCCACCACCACCACAATCTTGGAGGCGCTGAACGTCCATTTGGGATGAGGCAACTCGCACGAGGTCACGGTGCCGTGATGGATGATGTAGACATCCTCACCGTTTTTTTCCACCACCTTCCCTGAAAAGGCCAACGGGCTGGACGAGGTGAGAGTGACGTTTCGTCCTTTCAGGCGAGCGCCAGTGGTTCCGGAGACATCATAGAATTTTCCGCTTTGGGTGATGAGGTTGTATGTGCCATGACTGGCCGTCATGTGAATATCGTGAGGGCCGCCATCGAGAGAGATTTTGCTGTCCGCGGTGATATCACCAGTAGTGCGGTCATAGGTGAGGGAATCGGTCCGCAAAGTGTATCCGCGGAATTGGATTTCCACATCTCCTCGCAACGTAAATACTTCGCCTTGTTTTTCCTGCTGCTTAGCGCTAATGCTGATCGCCTCGCCCTCAGTAGCCGAAATTTGCTTTTTGCCGGTGAGACCAGGCAGTTGTGTAGATTGTGAAGCAGGCTGCTGAGGGTGCGCCTGGCTGATAACTAGAGGCACGCCTCGAAACAGATGACAAACCACGACGGCTGTGATAACAAACTGAAGTCGGGGACGCATCGCTTAAAAAGGGTGAACGGGCAAGGTAACACGCCAGCTTTTGCAAAGGCAAAGCCGGACTCCCGCTGAGCATGGTTCCTGGATCTGGCGAACTCACAAACTCTAAACGAATGGCCTGCCCAGTTTGCGGTAAATCCTCACCTTGCGCGCACGAACATACGGATGCAACCGTCGCCGTAGGTGCGGACGCTTACCGTGCGGTGGAGCATGACTCGACCCGGCCAGCGGTGGGAATTGTGGCAGTCGGTAAATTCGAAAACCCACACCGCGGAGCCTGGCGCGACGAGGTGATTTCCAGGGTGCAGCAGCACCGCGCCCGGCGACGCAAACGCTATGACCCTGATGGCACCATGGAGCTGGACTTTCCGCCGGGATTTGATTCCTCGGCGGCAACGCCAGCGGAAACAGAATTAGCGCTGCCAAGGCCAACTGTAAGATCAGAGCCCAAGATCATTGAGTTCCCCAAGCCGGTCCCGCCGACGTTTTTTTCCCGCGAGCGCATACCAGAACCGGAAGATCTGGAACTGGCGGGGCCAGTCCTGGATGGACCGCGAATCCTGGATGCGCCGGAACCCCCGGCGGAGCAAATGGACCTGCTTCCGGCCTTCGCGGATATACAACTGGAAGCGGAGGCAACTAGGCCGGGCGCTTACGTTGATTTGCCGCCGCAACCAGCTCCGCTCTCGCACCGCATTTTTGCCGGCCTCATCGATTTGCTCATCGTGCTCATGGCTGTTGCCGGTTTTGCCGTGGCCTTTCTTGCCGTTGCCAATAGCCTGCCGCAACCCCGCATGCTCCTTCTGTACGGCGTGACGGTTTGCGCAAGCCTGTGGCTGCTTTACCAATACCTGTTTCTGGTTTACGGCTCGGCCACGGTGGGCATGCATCTGGCGCAGCTTGAGCTGTGCACGTTCAGGGGCGATCGGGTGTCATTGCCTTTGCGGCGCTGGCGCGCTCTGGCCAGCGTGCTTTCTGCTTTTGCTCTCGGGCTGGGATTTGCATGGGCGTTTGTAGATGAAGACACCCTGGGCTGGCATGACCGCATGACGCAGACGCATGTAAGAAAAGAGTCGGCGTTTGGCGGGCAAGACTTAGCTTCCTGATTCTTCTCAAGCCGCAAGGGTTTCAGGAGCACCCTGGGCGGAAGGCACGGTGGAGACCGCCGGTTCTGCCGCCAGCAGAGGCCACCCCCTGCGCAGCACAAATTCCAGCCATGCACCTGCCGCTTGCGAAGTGAGAACGGCGATAAGAACCAGAGTGGTGTAAAAGGCGGCGCTGATGATGCCGGCTTCAAAAGCCACGCTAGCCAGTACTATTCCTGGGCCACCACGGGCATTTGTGGCCACCGCCAAATTAATCACATCCAGACCTCTGAATCCCGCGAAGAGGGCCCCCAGAGTCACCGCCAGTAGCTTTAGCACACAAGCGCCAATCAGGAAGGCGAGCAGCAGCGGAAGAGAAAAATTCCGGCCGAAGATCAAACTGTAACCCACCAGGGCGAAATAAACGGGGATAAAGAGGGCAAAAGAAAAGCGCGAGATGACCTCCAAGGCCTCGCCCAGCCGCTTGCGCGAGACCGCAAACCCCGCAAGAAAAGCAGCGAACACCAGGTTCACGTCCATGAGGCCGGCCACAGCCACGTAGCCAAATGCAATCAGCAACGTGAAAGTAACGGGAGAGTTGACTGCGAGCACATTAAACCGGGACTTAGAGATGCGCTTCAACGCACGCGGCGCGAGTGTGAGTCCGAGCAGGAAATAGAGCAGGGTGACGGCAATATGGATCACGATCTTTCTCTGCGGAAGCGTGGATGACTCAGCCAGCGTGGTGGCCACTGCCAATACGGCCCAGAGGCCAATATCTTCGAGTACGGCCACGCCCAGCACCAATCGTGCGAACCGCGTGTGCAGAATCTTAAGGTCGAAAAAGATGCGGGAAATCACGGGAATGGACGTCACCGCCACCGCAATACCCATCACCAAGAGCAGCGCAGGGCGATTAGCCTTTGTTCCTATGAACCAGCCCAGCGGCATGATCGAGGCGACCAAAAGCATCACCAGAAAGGGCAGCAAGGTTCCTACGCTTGCCAGCCAGGCAATCTGTTTGCGCTCGTGCCTTTGAAACAGGGCCTTGGTCTCCGCGCCGGAGAGGAACATGAGCATAAGCAAGCCCATGTAATAAATCAGATCCAGGGCTGCCTTCCTCGGTTCGACAGCCGTATCAAGCTGCAGAAGATGCGAATACGTCGCCCACTTTCCCAGGACGAATGGACCCAACAGAATTCCTGCCAGAATTTCGCCAATCACGCGTGGTTGCCGCAGGCGAGCAAACAGATATCCCAGCAAATGAGCTGCGGTCAACAGGAGTGCCAGAAGCAGGATGAGCGGGCCTATGGCGGTGGAAGGCATGATTCTTGAGATGAGAAAAGCACCTGCAGTGTTGCTGACTGAAGACTTGGCGTCGGAAACCTGAAGGCTGAGGCCTTACTCCTGGTTTGTTACTATCAAATAAGTGGCTTCAGAGAAGAAAGTTCGAGTACGTTTTGCGCCGTCGCCGACTGGGCAGCTTCACGTGGGCAATGCGCGTACGGCATTGTTCAACTGGCTCTTTGCCCGGCAGCGCGGGGGGGTGAACGTCCTGCGGATTGAAGATACTGACGTGGAACGCAGCGAGGCACGCTACGAGACCCAACTACTGGAAGACCTGAAGTGGCTGGGGTTGGATTGGGACGAAGGACCAGATGTGGGTGGTCCGTATGCTCCTTATCGCCAGTCTGACCGGATGGAAATCTATCATGCCAATGCTGACCGCCTGGTTCGCGGACAGAAGGCTTACTACTGTTTCTGCACCCCGGAAGAACTGGAGCACGACCGCGAGCTGGCGTTGAAGGAGGGACGGCAACCTGTCTATTCTGGAAAATGCCGTGAATTGTCTCCGGATCAAGTGCAGCGCCGGCGCGCAGGTGGAGAGCAAGCAGCAATCCGTCTGAAAATCCCGGAGCACCCCATCAGGTTTCACGACATCGTGCGCGGCGATGTAGAGTTTGCCAGCGAATCAGTGAGTGATCCCATCATCGTGCGCTCCAACGGGATGCCGGTCTACAACTACGTGGTGGTGATTGACGATGCCGAGATGAAGATCACCCACGTGATCCGTGGTGACGATCATCTTTCCAATACCCCTAAGCAAGTGGCGCTATACGAAGCGCTGGGCCTGCCGGCGCCTGAGTTCGCGCACCTTTCAACAATTCTTGGCCCGGACCGTGAACGCTTGTCGAAACGCCACGGCGCTACCTCAATCGCTAACTTCCGCGACATGGGAATCCTGCCGGAGGCGCTGATGAATTATCTGGCTCTGCTGGGATGGGCGCCCACTGGAGGAACACGTGAGACCTTTACTCCCAAAGAACTGGTGAAGGAATTTTCATTGAAGCGGGTCACACCCTCACCGGCCATCTTTGACATGGAGAAGCTCTACTGGCTGAATCGTCATTACATTAAGCAGAGTCCGCTGGAGCGTATAGTTCAACTTGCTTTGCCCTTTTTCCAGCGTGCAGGCTTGCTCCCGGAGCAACCGAGTCCTGAGATTTCCCAATGGTTCACGGGAATGCTGGCATTGCTGGCGCCTTACGTGAATAAGCTGGAAGAGCTACCGGCAAAGGCGGCAATATTTTTTCAGCACAATGCTGCTACAGCGATTGCTCTGCCTGAGAATTCTGAGATTCTGAATGGAGCTACGGCCCCCGTGGTGGTCAAGGCGTTTGCTGATCGCATCGCCGGCGATGGTGTGCTTACCCCTGAACGTTTCAAGGCGATTATGAACGAGGTGAAGGAGGCGACCGGAGCAAAAGGCAAAGAGCTGTTTCATCCGGTGCGTATCATGCTGATCGGATCGCATTCCGGACCGGAGTTCGACAAGCTGCTGCCGTTGCTGGAACAGGGCAGCACGCTCCCACTGCCTGTTCATGTCAAGAGCGTGCGCGAGCGGGTGGCAGAGTTCATGTCCCATTGGAGACGCTGATGGGCGACAAGACCACCATCAGCGTCGGCGTCAATTATGTCTTCTCACATAGTTACGAGGTCAAGGTGCTGGAGTCGTATGCTCTTGTGCATCCGGCGGAGAAGCTGCACCAATATCCGTCAGTGCTGGAAGAAGGCGATCGCTCCGGACTCTACCTGCGAGTGGCCCAGCAAGGATTTGCGACCTGGATCGGCTTCTTTGCTCAGGGATTCGATTCCACTGAGGTTGCGCACGGCGTCTTTTCCTGTCCAGACCCGGATTGGCTGTGTGTGGTGGCGAGTGGATATGCCTACCTGGTGGATAGCACGAACCCGCAACACTGGATTCAGGTTGAGCAGCGCCCAGTGGCGGAGGTAAGAACGGTTCCCGAATTGAAACTACTCCTTTTTACCGGCTTCACCAGCATCACGGCGCTGGGAGAATCACAAAAGCTCTGGACCACAGAACGGTTGTCCTGGGAAGGCATTTACGTTACTGACATTCATGGTTCTTGCCTGCGTGGGACGGGCTGGGACGCCATTGCCGACAAGGAAGTTGCCTTCGAAGTCGACCTGCTTACAGGCAAGAGCGAAGGCGGAGCGCGGCCGGGATCGTAGTCGAGGCTGCCGGGCAGAGATCCTTCCACTTCGACAGGATTTCATCTGCGGTCCCTTGCTCCTCCGCGGGAACTGCTCACGCCCGCAAAACAGCTCAAGATATAATTGAATATGGCGACAAACCCGCGTCCGGACGCTGCGCATCGGATGTTGGCCGGGAAATTTGAGCAGTTGCTGGCCAAAGTAGGCGCAAACCGTCCGCACGACGATCGGGAAATCATCCGCAAGGCCTACGAATTCTCCCTCAAACACCATGAAGGCCAGACCCGGGCATCGGGCGAGCCATACCTGATCCATCCTCTGGAAGTTTCCCTGGTGCTGGCGGATATGAAACTGGATTCCAGTGCTATCGCCGCCGGACTGCTGCACGACGCGATTGAGGACACCCCAGTCACGCATGAAGATATTCGCCGCGAGTTCGGCGATCATGTGCTGCAAATCGTTGAAGGCGTCACCAAGATAGAAAAAATTGACTTTGCCAGCCGCGAGGAACGCCAGGCAGAGAACGTGCGCAAGATGGTGTTGGCCATGGTGAATGACATTCGCGTGGTGCTCATCAAGCTGGCCGATCGCTTACATAACATGCGCACGCTCAAGCATCTGCCGGAAGAACGCCAATTGGCAGTGGCGCGCGAGACCTTGGAAATCTACGCCCCGATCGCCCACCGTTTGGGTATGGGCAAAGTGCGTGGTGAGTTGGAAGATCTTGCCTTCCGTTATGTTGATCCCATTGGCTATGAGCAGGTGCGATCGGCGGTGGAAGCACGGCGCAAGTCAGGAGAGAAGTTTCTTGCCGGCATCATCAAAATCCTTCAGCAAAAGCTCAAGGAAAACCAGGTTGAGGCACGGGTAGAGAGCCGGATCAAGCGGCTGTTCAGCATCCATCAGAAGCTGATCCGGCAACGCATCACGGTGGACCAGGTCTATGACCTGCTGGCCATTCGCATTATCACCAGGTCGGTGAAGGATTGCTATACCGTCCTGGGATCGATTCATCAGATGTGGCGTCCGGTGCCGGGACGCATCAAGGACTTCATCGCCATGCCCCGGCCCAACTTGTACCAATCGCTTCATACGACCGTGATTACAGAGGACGGCCACCAATTCGAGCTGCAGATCCGCACGGAAGAGATGCACAAGATGGCGGAAGAAGGAATTGCCGCCCACTGGAAATACAAGGATGGCAGCCCTGTCAGCGCAGAAGATGAACAGCGGTTGAACTGGCTGCGCCAGGTGATGGAGTGGCAGCAGGACGTAAAGGACCCCAGCGAATTCCTCTCGACCTTCAAGGTGGATTTGTATCCGGAGGAGGTTTACACGTTCACTCCCAAAGGCAAGGTGGTCATTCTCCCGCGCGATGCCTCCGCCATTGACTTTGCTTATGCCATCCACACGGAGGTAGGGCATACCTGCGTGGGCGCCAGGGTGAATGGCAGGATCGTGCCTCTGCGCTACAAGCTGCATAACGGTGATGTGGTAGAGATCATGACGCAGTCCGGGCACAATCCCAGCCGGGATTGGCTCAGCTTCACTAAGTCTTCGCGCGCGCGCAATAAGATTAAACATTGGCTGAACATCCATCAGCGGGAACGGGCGATCGAGATTGGGAAAAAGCTGCTGGAGCGGCAGGCGCGCAAATATCGTCTGGCGATGAAGGACATCGACGAGAACGAACTAAGCAAGATTGCCCAGGAATACGGAGTCAATTCAGGGCAGGACCTGATGGCGGGAATCGGTTATGGCAAATTTTCTGCGCGCCAGATTCTGGCCAAGCTTTCTCCGGGAATCAACGACCAGCCTGCGACCGAGGAGCCGCCTAAGCCCACCAGCACATTGGGCACAGTGATCCGGCGGGTTTTTGGGCAGAGCAGCGAAACCGGCGCCATCAAGGTTAAGGGCTATAACGACCTGCTGGTGTATCGCGCGCGATGTTGCAATCCCATTCGCGGCGAGGCCATCGTCGGTTACGTGACTCGCGGCAAGGGCGTAGCTGTGCACGCGGTTAGCTGCCCCAATGTGACCAACCTGATGTACGAGGCTGACAGGCGGATCGCGGTCGAATGGGCCAAGCCGGCAACCATTGGAAAATCAGACACCAAGGCTACATACGCGGTGAAGCTCACGGTTTTTTGCGATGATCGCGCCGGAATGCTGAAGCAGCTTACAGCCGTGATCAGTGACGACAATACCAACATTCGCAATATTGAGGCCCGGACCGCAGACAGCCAGGCGACCATTGATGTTGTCATTGACATTCAAGATGTGAAGCACCTGGAGCGCATCATGGCCGGCCTGCGAAAGATTCCCGGAATACGGGATGTACAACGGCTGAATAAAGTGTAGAAAATCAGTATTGATCGCTTGGCAAGCAAAACCAAGACGTTCATCCCAATAACAACACGGAGGCAACTGAATGAGCGGGCAAGCGCGAGAAGCGGTTTCCACTCCCAATGCGCCTAAAGCCATCGGGCCATATTCACAGGCCATTAAGGCCAATGGTTTTGTCTTTGTCTCGGGGCAGGTGGCTTTTGATCCAGCTACTGGAAACCTGATCTCCGGCGGCATTCAGCAGCAGGCGGAGCAGGTGATGAAAAACTTGTCCGCCATTCTCGAGGCTGCGGGCAGCGGCTGGGACAAGGTGGTCAAGACCTCAGTGTTCCTGAAGAACATGTCAGAATTCGCCCAAATGAATGAGGTCTACGGAAAGTTCTTCAAAACTGTTCCCCCGGCACGTTCAACAGTAGAGGTAGCACGACTGCCGCGGGATGTTTCGGTGGAGATTGACGTGATTGCCCTCCAATAGCTAATGGGAGGTACCAGGACGTGCCATAAGTCAGCTGACCCTGCTGACCAAGGTTGTTGACGTTGAGGACTGGCTCGCGGCTTCCTCCTGACTCTTTTTCGCTCCACCGCTTGCTTTACCCAATACGTAGCCTGCAATCGCTGCCAAGATCGTCGCAATCTCTCTGCCGTCCAGCGTTTCCAGAATGCCAAGAACCAGCAGTGCAAAGATAATGACAATAACAGTGCTGAATTCGAGAAGAAATGCCCAGCCCTCCAAGCAGTGAAATATCCATTGAGGCGGGAACCTTTTTTTCTGCGCGACGTTGAGCCTCGGCTTCAGCTGCCTGACGCAATGATTCGTGCCGCCCTCGCTCCTCAGCCTCCCATGTCTTGCATGCTTGAAGTCCAGCTAGCCGTTCTTGTTTTTCATGCTCGGGCTCCTTCTGGTCACCGGTAAGAAACGGCTCACGAAATCGTTCTTGATATCCCACCCACACATTGGGTTCCCACAGCTGTGCCGGGGGACCGAACTTATCAGGGGGTGGCTTAGCGGGATCGAGAGGTCCCGCCACCGCGCGCTCATGGAGATCCTGCATCAGAAGCTTTAGCTCTGGTAGCTTGGCTCCTTGAACAAGCGAGTCCCTCAGATATGCAGCAGTTTGAAGTCGGCGTCCAAAGAAGAAGACCATCCACATGCAGATTAGGCAAGCTGCGATCGTAACAGCAGCTAAAATAAGCCGACCCATGGACAGGGTCTGAACAATGACGTGATTCTCCATGCTGTTCTTTCGAGCGGCCGCGGATTTGGCCTAGATTCCTGAGAAATGCAAGCGATAACGCGAAAATCTTACTACACGAAGTGAGCTGTCCTCAATGAGAAAGACGTCAAAAGGCTCCAGACTTCTTGGTAAACCAACGGTATTGGAGGTTTAGGAAGCCTTTACTACCTTTCCTGACTTCAGGCAATTGGTGCAGACCCGCATACGCTTGGTTGCGCCCTTGACCACGGCGCGCACCGGGCGCAGATTGACGTTCCAGCGCCGTCTGCTGACATTGTGGGCGTGGCTGATGTTATTTCCAAATCGCGGCCCCTTGCCGCAAATCTCGCATACTTGTGCCATTTCAGGTAACTCCAAGGAGATCAACTCAGAAAATCAGAGCGATGGGATTAAGCATTGATTTTACAGGAGCTTAGGCGGGCTGGCAAATCCTGGTCAGGACTTGAGTAGAAGGATGTTGTGTCCTTCGGGATCGTGGAGCACGGCCCATCCTTGCGCAGACTGGATCACGCGGTCCTTTCCAACGGCAGCGATGGCGGCGTCTATATCTGGCACTTCAAAAAACAAAACCGCTTTGTCCTTCGAGGGATACGATTCCGATCCTTTACGTTCAAGGCAGATAAAGCCGTTTCCGCTGTTGAATTTAGCGTAGTGCCCTTGCCGCTCATCGGATACCTCCAGGCCGAGAGTTTCAACGTAGAACCTCCTGGCTCTGTCAAGATCTTCAAAGTAAAGCTCAACACCGACAAACTGCGCTGGGATTTTACTCATTCGGTTCACCTGGCAGAAATCGTACGATTGCGGTTGCCGGGGTGCAAGGGCCGCTCCGTTCGACATCCAGACCGGTCACCACTCCTCTTGTGCGATACTGAAAAATATGGCTCTCGCAGATCCCAAGTCCATCAAAGTCCAGATCACAACCGGCGACGGCGTGGACATTGAGTGGAAGGATGGCCACCGGACCCACTATTCATTTCAATGGCTGCGTGATGCCTGTCCGTGTGCTACCTGCGA